>JAISPY010000139.1 GCA_031274565.1 Treponema sp. | reverse complement strand
CTGGGTCTTGTGGGCGGTGGTATTTCTTTTTGCTACTGCCTCGATCTTTTTAGAGCAGCGGTATAGGTGGGCCGAACGAGTATCTGGTCCGGTTATGGGTCTGACCTTTGCGGTGGTGGCGGTGAATTTTCGGATTATTCCTACCGCATCGGGAGTTTATGACGCGGTGTGGGAGTATTTTATCCCGCTCGCCGTGGCGATGCTGCTGTTCCGGGCCAATATCAAAAGCATCATCAAAGATACGGGGAAAATGTTCTTGTGTTTTAATATCAGCGCCCTCGGCACCCTTATCGGGGTGATCCTTGCCTTTTTCCTGCTTAAGCATGCTATCCCCGAACTGGATAAAATGGCGGGGATCCTCACCGGTTCTTATATCGGCGGCAGCGTAAACCTTTTTGCCGTTGCGAACGCTACCCATATCTCCCAGACCATGCTCAGCGCCGAGGTCATTGCCGACAATTTTGTCATGGCCATCGTCATTTTCCTGCTCTTATGGATTCCCAGCAGCGCTTTTTTCAAAAAACGGTATACCCATCCGTTCCAGTCTCACCTTGAAAAACAGAGCCAGGACGATACGGTGAAAACGAAGTCCGCGGCTTTCTGGGGCGGAAAGGAGATCTCCCTTCTGGACATCGCCATGACCGTGGCAACCGCCTTGGTGATGGTTACGGTGGCGACCAAACTAGCCGCTGCCCTCAAGGAAGGGTTAAGTCCTGCTACAGAAGCGGGTTTTTGGGCCGGACTTCCCGCCCTGATTCTGGGTAACCAGTATGTGATGCTCACCGTTATAGCGGTAGGTGGCACGTCCTGCTTTCCTCGGTATTTTGAACATCTCAAGTGAGCCCAGGAAATCGGAACCTATCTCATCTATGTGTTCTTTGTGGTAATCGGCTGCCCTGCGGACTTGAAGGACGTTATCTTCAACGCGCCGCTGCTTTTCGTCTTCTGTGGCATAATTGCCTTTATTAACATCGGCTGGACCCTCCTCATCGGGAAGGTGTTCAAGCAAAATATCGAAGAGTTGGCCGTCGCCATAAACGCCACTATCGGCGGCCCCTCAACCGCGGCGGCTATGGCCGTGGCCAAGGGCTACGATACGCTGGTGGTTTCCGCCATCCTGGTCGGTCTGTGGGGCTACATCATCGGTACGCCCTTGGGCCTTATTATTTCCCGGTGGTTCAGCGCCTGGGTAGGGTAAGCCCGCACCCAGGGAATGCGTAACTGGCGGTCTTTATGCGGTCGAAAGGTATAGGGGGAGGGAGCGGTGAATATCAGTACCCGGGGAATACCCAAAGACGGGCTTCCCGAAGCATTTGTGTATATTGATGAGTTAATTGAGGATTGTATTGTCGATCAAAAGTATTGGAGCAGGGATAATTTTGTCGGCGCTCAGATAGACGGCTACGAGCGGCCCCTGGTGGTCATGACCATTGAAGCTGCCCAGGGTTCGGTGAAGGCTGCGGATAGGTTACGGAAACAGGGGTTCTTCATCAAATTTTTTGATGCGTACCGTCCGCAGCGGGCGGTAAATCACTTTGTACGCTGGGGTGCGGACCTGCATGACCTGCGCCGGAAACCCATACACTACCCCTATGTGGATAAGGCACAGGTCTTTGCACTCGGGTATGTGGCGGAAAAATCAGCCCATACCCGGGGAGCCGCAGTGGATCTCACCCTGGTGGATATGCAGACCTATTTGGAGGTTGATATGGGAACGATCTTCGACTTTATGGACCCCCGCTCCCATACGGGAAGCCCGGGATTAAGCCCGGCCCAGGAGCAAAACCGGCGTATACTTCGCGACGCTATGGAGGCGTCTGGTTTTGTGAGGAATCCCGATGAATGGTGGCATTACCATCTCGTCCATGAGCCTTATCCCGACACCTATTTTGATTTTCCTATCCGTTGAGCTGCGGGCACCCTGGGGGCCTCATAGGGTTTTCCGTAACACGATGCAGGAAGCACCGGCAAGCCAAGAAGAGAAGGCGGTGGGGCCGCTCCTCCACGCCAGACCCATAAACCGTAAGAATTAGTTCCCCAATGATGTCATACGCTTGGTAGGGGTCAGGTTTCTGTATTCCTACACCCTGCGCTTTGCATATACGGATGCATCCAGACCACTTAGGCGAAGATCCCCCGGTGTACGGCGGAACGGCTATTCAACGGTAAATACCCGGCGGCGGTTCTTGGTTTCTTCATAGAGCTGAATCCCCGCATTGAAACGCCGTTCAGCTTCCAGGGAAGAAGGGGGGCCATGCCCGGGTAATACCGTAAAATCTCCGGGTAGGGCGAGGATCTTGCTCTGCAGAGCAGTCACCTGAATTGCCCCGCCGTAGCTACTCGCGGTCCGGCCCACCAAGCCGGCGCTGAGGGCATCCCCGGTAAACAGCAGGTTATCGATCTTAAAGACCACAGAATCCGGGGAATGACCGGGGACTGAAATGACCTCAAACCGGAAGGATCCGATCTGGAGGATATCCCGGTCCCGTACCAAGATGGTCTTATAATCCAATACGAGCTGGTTCACCGCATAAATATCCGTGTCGTATATCCGCTTGAGGGTCTGTAAACCCCGAATATGACTGAGATGATCATGGGTAATCAGCACTCCCCGTAAGCGGTACTCGTTATGTTCTATGAAATTAACGATGGCTTGGTCCATATAACCGGGATCGATGAGGACCGCCTCTCGCAGGGGCGTCTGAGCAGGCTGGCCGCTCCGCTCCCCCTGAGGGATCGATTCGGTTCCTAACGCATAACAGTTACTGAAACTCCCGGGACAATAATGAAACAGTAATTTCATAGCGCTCTCCTGAGCATCCTTAGGTTAGTATACATCCGGTTCAAAGACCGCTTCTGCGGTATTGGATGACTTAAAAGAAACCCCTTCTCGTGCAGACTTAATGAAATTGACCCGTTTGGTATTGCAATTGATGAAATCGGACTGGGCAATGGTTGCATTGATAAACCGACTGTTGTAGAGATTGGAGTTATTGAAGGTACAGTTCGTAATGCGGGCGCCGCAGTAATTGATATGGACCAGTTCCGAGCCTTCAAAGGTACAATGCTGGATTTTCGATCCGGCAAACGATAAGAATTGGAGGTCGCTTTTCGTAAAATCACAGTCAAAAAAATCGGCAAAATCAAAGAACACCAGCCGCATCAAGCTCCCGGTAAAGCAGCAGGCTGAAAAAGCAGCTTCTTTGAAATTGCATCCATAAAAACGGCGCCCGGAAAAATTAGCGTTCTTAAAGTGCAAGCCTGGGGCATTGAGGTCTCGCATGGTTTCGTTGGTTTGAATCTGGTCCATCATCCGGGAGACTTCGGTTTCCGGATTCGCTGCATGAACCGCACAAATCGGGGAACCGGTAATGGCAGTACGTCCGCAGCCTGCGGCACAAGGAATTATGGTAAACATACCCTATTATATATACCTGCGGGTACGGTTGCAATTATTGTAATATTCAAGTACCTTTTACTATAGTTATGGTTTCAGCTGCATTTAAAAGCTTCTTGGTCCAGATCATTACTTCTTGGCAGGTACTGGGGGTAACCCTGGTGCTCATAGTGTATTTTTCCCTGGTGTTCTATGTAGCCCGGTTCCGCCGTAAGCCCAAGGTTACCGCTGCTTCTAAATCAAAGCCTAAACCTAAGAAAGAAAAAAAAGCTCCTCCTCAATCAGAGGCAAAGGCCGAATGAGCGGTACGGAAGCGGCGTAGGCATCAAGGAGAGGATACGGCAGGATAGCCGCATTAGCGCCGTTCGGAACCTACGGCCCCACCAGAAGCAGATCGGGAAGGGCTTTTTGAGACGCGCCCCTCCAAAAACCACCCCACGGGGAACCTATATATCCTGCGGCGGGGAAACGACCTCATGCGCTGCGTACCTCAAAACAGCCTGAGTTGCAGGTCTACCCGCCGGCGCGGCTGGTCCTCATACAGGGGAATCATGCTTTCCAGGGTATCCAGAAAATGACTCCTGCGGTTCTCCAGCTTCCTCCCCTGAAACATCCGCTTCCTGGCCCAGGAAAGATACAAGCCGGTCCGGGCACGGGTCATCGCTACATAGAGCAGCCGCTTCTCTTCTTCGAGCCGCGCTGCCTTTTCTGCTTCGTCCGCTTTTCCGTCATATACCGTAAAGGGTAAAAGCCCTTCTTCCAGAGCAGGTACAAACACCTGATCGAATTCAAGGCCCTTGGAAGCATGGATGCTCATGATCGCTACCCCTTCCCGGCCCAGCTCCCCCCCGCTGGTAGCACCGCCCGCCGTCAGGGTGTCCAGAAACAGGGGAAGCCGGTCATACCAGGCGGCTATGCTGATGAGCCGCTCCACCTGCTCCTCCCAGGCCGCATCTTGCTTCCTCCGGGCCTTCCGGGGGAAGGCATCCCAGGCCCGTCGGACCGCCTCAGTCGGGCGGTCCGTTCCGGCCCCAGAGGAATTCCGCAGCATAGCCAAGAGGGAACAGACCGGCTCCTCTTCCCACCAGGGCTTTTCACTACTCAGGATAAAGGGAATGCCGTGGTCCCCCAGGGCTTTGGTGATGGGCGCGGCCAGGGCAAGGGTACGCAGGAGTATGGCGCAGTCCCCGATGCCCCGGAGTGCAGGCCCTTCCCTTCCATCGGCAATCGCACTATCCAAGGCGAAAAAGGTCGTCCCCCCGATGAGCCGGCTAATCCGCCGGGCAATGCCTTCGGCTTCAGCTTGTTCGCTGGGATAGGCGGTACGGAAAAGCCGGGCCTCCCCGTCGGCGCCGGTAAGCGGGGTATCCATCAGTTTCCCCGCGGCATTGCTGATAGCTACGGCGCAGCGGAAACTGCGGGAGAGGTGAAACCGCACGGCTTCGGGATAATCGGAACAGAACCGGTCGATGAACCGGGGGTCTGAACCTCGAAAGCGGTAAATGGCCTGGTTGGGGTCCCCGATGACCCAGAGCGCGGCGACAGCAGGTCCCTCCCCGGCAAGGAGCCGGATAAGCACATACTGGGCGAAATTGATATCCTGGTATTCATCCACCAAGATATGCCGGAACCGCTCCCGGTACCAGGAAGCCTGCGCCGCATCTGCGGCCAAGAGCCGCACGGTTTCGAGCACCAAATCGTCAAAATCCAGAGAAGCACGGGACCTAAGACGCGCTTGGTAGCGGCCGTAGCCCTGCTCCAATGCCGCGTGAACCTGTGGAAAACGGAAAGCTTCCCCCAGGAAGTCTCTTCCAGCGGCCAGGTTCGGCGTCTCCTCCCCGGGTAAGAGCAGGAACCGTTTCCGGCTTTCGATGTACTTCCCCAAACCCTCCGGCTGCGTTCGCCCTGGCAACTCCGCGCAAAGCCCCTGCAAGAGCGCATCCCGCTCTGCCTCTTTCAGGATGGTGAAATCCCGAGGAATACCCTGGCGTTCCCCCTGTTCCCTGAGCAGGGATACACACAGGGAATGAAAGGTCCCTACGGTGATGCCGCAGGCGGCGCTCGCATCTGCGGTCCCGAGGGTCCGGGCGATTCGTTCCCGTAGTTCCCAGGCAGCCTTCACCGTAAAACTCACCGCCACTATGGACTCAGGGGCAGTTCCCTGCCGGAAGAGCCGGGCAATACGGGCGGCCAGGGTCGCGGTTTTTCCCGATCCAGGTCCCGCGACGATGAGGGCGTACTTTCCCTCATAACAGATCACCTGTTCCTGTTCCGGCTGCGCTTGAAACAATGGCGGGCTGAGGGGCTGCTCCGCTGCGGGATCCGGTACGGCACGCTTCTTCCTGGGCAGGGTTTCCCGCTTTCCGGTCTTGCGGGGCTCTTCCCCTGAGCAATCAAAACCATTCCCCGCCTCACCCGATTCCGCTGCCTCAGGCGGCGTGATTCCCGGCAGCTCAGAACCGGTTTTCCCCGGCGGAAAGGCCCGGATGATCCCATAGACCCCATCATATCCGGGACATATCGAGACCGCTCCCTGCCGCATGCGTTCGATTGCCAAAGCCAGACGCTCCCCGGATAGACCAGGCGCGGAGAGCCGTTCCAGGGTCTTTGTGGGTGCGTCCATGAGCAGGGAAAGCTCACTGCCTCCCTGTTCGATGAGGCTTCGATAGGCCGCTTCCACTTTTTTTGAACCGCTGCCCACGTCCAATAGCTCGCCCAGGAGTTCTTTCAGGGGAATCAGGGAATGGTAGGGCCTGCGGTTGGTACCCGCATACTCAGGAGGACAGCGCGCACATTCATCCACCGGGAAATCCGCCAGCTCCAGGACCCTCCCCATTACCCCGCGCGTTAGGGGCTTATGGCAGACCGGACAAATAGCGGAGGAACCGGCGGCAGCTTCAGGGCTGCGATACACCGCACATTTCCGATGCCCATCGTAGTGGTACTTACCCTCTTGGGGAAAGAATTCGATGGTTTCCAAGACCTCCGCCTCCCTGCTCTCTTGATGCAGGGCCGCCGCCAGGGAGGAGAACCGCATATCCATGGCAAAGACCGTAGCTTCCCGTCCCAGTTT
>JAISPY010000086.1 GCA_031274565.1 Treponema sp. | reverse complement strand
TGGGAGAGCGCCGAATCCGGATGTTCTTGCTTCCAACGGACCGTTACCGTCTCCGGCGGACAATGCTTTTCAAGGCAATCGCATACAAACTCAAACAATTCCGCTTCTCCAAACCGGGGTTTTCTGACGGAAGCCTTCCACCGATACAGGTGCCGCGCCAGGGATGATAGCTTCCGTCTTGGTTCCCGTTCCGCGTAAGTTCCCGGCTGATACTTGACTTGTTTTTACCGAGTTCCTGCCCTATTTTTTCCCTGCTCAAACCCGTCCGTCTCATTTCCTATAGACGTTCCCGCTCGAACAAGGTAACGTGCTGCTATGACCGCATAGACCATCCGTGGGTTGGTATCGCTTTTATCATTATACCCGGTAGTTTCTTTGCGGTCTGTTTTCCCTCCCCGTTGCACTTGATATGGTAATCTGCCGTTTATCCGAGTTACAATCTTATGATATAGCAAAAACACCCTAAATATGGTACAGTTATAGTATGTACGTGAGGTACTGTTTCACCAAAGAGGGAGGGTTCTATGCTTGAATATATCGTTCCCGGTAATATGGACGACCGAATTCTCTCCCGAGGCGCGGCTATCCTCGCTCAAGGGGGACTGGTGGCCCTGCCTACGGATACCAGTTGGAGTATAACCTGCTCTTTTAAGTCCGTGGAGGGTATAAAAAAACTCAAATCCCTCTCAGGAGAGCGAGAGGAGCGGTATTTTACCCTCCTTTGTTCCGCTATCTCCCAATTCGGGGAATGGTGCCAGATGGATACCCCCCGGTTCAGACTCATCAATCGGCTTACTCCCGGTCCCTATGTCTTCATCCTCAAAACCCTCCGGGGTACGGAGAAGGCCCTGGGACTGCGGCGCAAAGAACTCGGGGTCCGTATCCCGAATCATCCAGTCGCCCTGGGAATCACCCAGACGCTGGGCCTGCCCTTGTATTCAATAACTGCAAAACGCGGCATGATTACCGGTATTCCAGAGGAACCGTCGGAGGAGGGGCCGGATGCCCCGCTTCCTCTCATTTTGGAAGAAGAACTCTTTGAGGAAGCCTGGGAACTGGAGGGCATAGACGGATTAGACCTCATCTTGGACAGCGGAGAAGAACAGAGCCGGATATTCTCCACCATCCTGGATATAAGCGGCGATGAAGTGCGCGTGCTTCGTCAAGGAGCCGGTATATGGATGGCCTAATCCGTTAAAGAAAAAAATGAAGAAGCAATGGGTCCGGGTCCTCTTTAGACGGAGGGTATATGTTATAACCCTGCTGCTTATCCAGATCGGCTTTATTCTCGGGGCCATCGCTGGGGGCAGCCTGATCTTTCGGTATGTCAGCATGTTTCTCAACGGCTTAAGCATCGTGGTATGCCTTTATATCCTCAATAAAAAAGAAAAACCCGCCTATAAGTTAACCTGGATATTCTTGATCCTTTTGTTTCCCATTTTCGGCGGCTTTTTGTATCTGGTGTTTCAGTCCCAGTCCCATTCCCGTAAACTTAGGAAGCGCATGGAAGCAGGCAGATTGAAATGCCGTCCCCTCTATGGGCTTCCAGGAGATGCCCTGGCGGAGCTTGAGGCCGCTCGCAAGGACTACCGCTCCCAGGTCAGGTACCTCCAAACCTATGTGGGGTATCCGGTCTATACCCATACCCAGACGGTGTATTTTGACTCAGGGGAGGGGTTTTTCCAGGCGCTTCTTGAGGCCCTGGAACGGGCTGAACGGTACATCTTCATGGAGTTCTTTATCCTCCGGCATGGGGCCATGCTGAACCCCATCATCACGATCCTGGAAAAGAAGGCCAAGGCGGGTCTGGATGTACGGCTCATGTATGATGACCTGGGCTGTTTCATGTCCCTGTCGCCGAATTTCACCCAGCACCTAAAGCGGAATGGCATCAAGTGTATCGTTTTTAATCCCTTTAAGCCCATCCTCTCTTCTCTACAGAACAACCGAGACCACCGGAAGATCGTCGTTATTGACGGGAAGGTTGCGTTTACCGGGGGTATCAACCTGGCGGATGAATATATCAATGCTGTTGAGCGATTCGGCCATTGGAAGGATGCGGCCATCATGCTTTCCGGATCTGCAGCCTGGGCCTTTACGTTGATCTTTCTGCACATGTGGAACCTTGAGCAGGGTAATGAGGATGACTACCATACCTTGTATCCCTGGAAGGAAGAACCGTGCAGGGTTTCTTCTTCAGGCTATGTACAGCCTTATGCGGACAGTCCTCTGGACGACGAGAACGTAGGGGAACATGTATACCTCCAAATCATCAACAACGCAAAAGCGTATGTCTATATCAATACCCCCTATCTAGTGGTGGATGATAATCTGCTTTCCGCCCTGACTTTAGCAGCCAAGAGTGGGGTTGACGTGCGGATCATCACCCCCTACCGCTGGGACAAGAAAATCCTGGCCATTGCTTCCCGGTCCTATTACCGTCAACTGGTTGCTGCGGGGGTTAAGGTCTATGAATATTCCAACGGCTTCAACCACTCCAAGACCTTTGTCTCAGATGACCAGGTGGCCGCTGTAGGTACTACGAACCTCGATTTTCGCAGCCTCTATCTACATTTTGAGTGTGGGGTGTGTATCTATGAGAACCCAACGGTTCAAGCTATAAAGCAGGATTTTCTTGAGATGCTACCTGCCTGTCATCAGATCACCTTAGAAGACTGTGCGCGGAACGCCTTCCAGCGGCTTCTACCGGATGTGCTTCGGCTTTTTGCACCGCTCATGTAATTTTTTTCTCATAATGATAACGATCTTATTCGAAGGGCAAATGGTGCAGACTTTCCTAGAGATTAACACCCAACTCAACTTTGGAGGACCTAGGCTACAATCAGAACAAAAAACAACTTACTCGGAGAGAACAGAACCGCATAGACGTTCTCTCCCTAACCTAGCAACCGGAAATTTACCCGCCCGATTTATACAAGACTCCTGCACAGGGAAGAACCTATCTATCTACATCCTATGCAAAAGTCTTGTACAGTCGAAATTCAAACGCTACAGTTCAAGATAGGAATCTGCGTACAGGGTCTCGTTCATGATGATATCCGCCGATTTGATGGTTTCCATGAGCCGCAGATCGCAGGGATTCACTATAGCAGAAGTAAAGCCGCACTTAATCGCCATAGCCAGCATGACCGAATCCATGATGGGCCGGATATGCTTGGGCATCATATTGGAAACATTGGAAAGGCCGCCAGAAGAATTTAAACCCATGTCCTTGAGCTGACTGATGAAATCCAGGACCTCAACCTGTTTGTCTTGCATTCCCTTGATGACCAAAAACAAGGGATCGAACCACACATCCGTCGCCTCCATGCCGAGGGACAAACCATGTTCGAGCATTTCCTGACAGTAGGTCATACGCTCTTCATTACTCGAAGGCACCCCATCTTTAGCGCAGAGCGCAATCACAATAGCATCATTAGCCGCTGCAAGATCGATATAGGAAATACGATCCCCCGCATCTGCGGAATTGACAATGGGCTTACCCTTAGATCGGTTATACACCGAGATGCCCGCTTCAATGGCCTTCTTATTTGCCGTATCAAGCGAAAGAGGAACATTGTCAAATTCCTTCTGAATCAACTGAACCGCCCACTTCATGAGATCCACGCCGGTTTTCTCCGCGGGACCGATATTCACATCAAGATACGTGGCCCCTGCCTCAAGCTGCTCTTTCGCCCGTTTAAGGATAGGCGCCGGATCGTGAGACTCCATAGCCACACGAATCACCGGCGAAATACAGTGAATACGCTCGCCGATAGTTATAAATTTACCCATAGTTACGCTCCCAAATAATAATTTTGAAACCTTAGGCGGGTGTTGATCTCGCCATTAACGCTAATGCTTCAACACCCGTTCGGTTATTATGATACCTTGAGTTCCTTGAGGAATTTGACTGATGCGACCGCTTCGTTGGGTCCCACAATGATCTTCCAGCCGGGTAGACTCTCTTCTAATTCGCCTTTGAGTACCGCAACCTTGCCGGGAATGATGAGGTTACGGTTCTTGACCTTGCCTTCAATCCCCCCTTCTTTGAAGAAGCGCGCGATTGAGCTTGCCGAAAACTTACCTGCAGCCCAGGAGGTAAGTACGGAATACCCTCCTGCATCGGAAATAAGCAGATTTACCGGAACCCCCGATCGCTCAAGTTCCCCGGAAACCACGAAATAGGTGAGGGCGAAGTCCACGGTAGTGGCGCACACCGAGTTTTCGTCCGCACCGTTTAGGGGATAGATTCCCGGTTCGACTTTCATGGGCTTCTGAGGGTCGGTGAAGATATTCTGCCTCAGACCATAGAGGGGCAAGGCCTGAGCATAGCTCATACCGCTCATAATGATGATAGAACCGTATTTCAGTGTGAACAGGGATGCAAGAGCGGCCTGCATAACGCTGTCTCCAGGCGCAAGCTTTGCAATATTGACAATAGAGGGATACCCGAAGGTACGATCCCCATCCTTGAGGGCCGCCCGGCGGATCTGAACCGCATTGGCAAAGGCATCTTTCACCGAGGAAGACCCCACATCAATGACCAAATTCTTGTTTTCCAGCGCTTCAAGTGCCTGAACGGTATCATAGATCCCATCCAGGGTTTTGCCGGTAACCCCCAAGACGACGCCGAATTCCGTGGCCAGAGCACTCATCTCCTTATAGTTAGACTCGTTGGCCCCATTGAGGAGCGGCTTCCCCGCTTTGGTAAGTTCCAAAGCCGCCCGGGCTACGGCAGGATCGGAAACTTCCAGAATCAGGGTACGTTCCGCCGAAAGGGCCCGCTTGACGGTTTCGAGGAACTTATCCTTATCTCCGGTGTATTCCACATTGACCAGTTCCACATACATGCGTTCCCCAATACGCACATAATCCACCGTCTTGATTTCCGACAAGGCCTTATCTATACAATCGGGACAGAGGGTTACGCCATAAAGACTCTTGGAAACAAACGTCTTCTCGTGCCTGAAGAGGACCGTTTCGCCGCCTAGGGTGTATTCCCCGTTACCCACGCCGATTTTAATGGTCTTCATGGGCGGCGCAGTGGCTTCACCTAGTTTCGCCAATGCCTCAGGGGACATGTGGGTACATTTATCCAGCGGAACCGCGCCTTGGGCGACCTTCATAGCAAAGGCCATACAAGTCGGACTGCCACATTCTTTGCAGTTCGTTTTAGGGGTGAACTTAAATATATCAAGTCCTTTAAGTGCCATAGATTACTCTCCTTCTCTCCATATCCGGCTTATACGATACTGGCCACAAGCTTCGAGATGGTAGCCACTGAAACAGGATGCCGCAGGATGACCGCATTCGAACCCGCAGCGATGTCCGCAGCTGCGGTAACGACTTCCATATCAATACCCCGCTGCTCCTGGGGGCCCCAACCTTCCGGAGCTTCACTCTCCGTTTTCTGAGATTCCCCAACTGCCCATGCCTGCTCTGAAACCGGCGTAATGATCGGAATCTGGAGCTTGACGTCATTCTGTGCGAGAGCCGCAGCTTTGACCCGATCCAAGGTGGAGGCGATATATTCGTATCCGTACCCTGCAGCCGCAGATCCGTTGTTCATGACCACATTCCCGAGATCAATACCGAGCTGCGAGATAACCACATTGAGCTGCTTCGCCAAGTTGATGTCCACCGCAGACTCCGCCCCGATCTTCTGCCCATACGCCTGGACCGCCGCAACCGCTATGGCCTTGTGATTATCTTCCTTTGCGGAAAGTAACAGCACGTTCTTTCCCTCCAACGCCTCCGCGATCTTGGGGAACAGCTTGCTATCTTTTTCCACATTCCTGCTTCCCTGGATAACGAGCGGCAAGGTAACCTTTGCGGCAACTTCCTTGCAGAGCGCCACACAATCTTCTATCGGCTTGTCTGCACCGTTCGGGTCGGCACTTTCCAAGGAGAGCACTACAAAATGTGCCCCCGGCATCTCACAGGCACGCTTTGCTACATCGGGAATACTTTCCGCTCCCTTATAGAACTCGGCAATACCGGGGATCTCCCTATTTGGACCTTGATCAGAAACTTCCACTCCCACTTTTGGAGGGTTCTTGATAGCCTCATCAAAACTGTACAGGGGAAGTACTTTTTCACCGCCAAAGGTGACAGCCTTATCGCCCGTACCTATTACTACCTCTTTGATAGGCGCCGTAAATTTCTGCGGAACACGTTTAAATGGCATAACGGTTTCCTCCTTGCTAATTTAGTAAAAAACAATCACTTATCCGGTATCCTCGCAAGGCTACCGGTCAAATACCTCTCTGCTATCTTTTTATACATAATAAAATCAAGGAAACAATGATACCGGCAACACTACAATTCCCTACCTTTGATTGCAGGATAACTGCTACCGTAAGAGGTGCAATGTACATCACCCCCTACGGTAGCTCCTCCTTACGAACCAGATTAGGAAGTACCGTCGCCCATCGGGGGATCAGCTCCCCCGAAAACAGCCTTACAACAGGGGTGTAAGATTCAGCACCGGATGCTGTTTCTCACTCAAGAATGCAACCAGGGTTTCGGCATCCTCTGATACGGTTTCATCGGCGATCATAGAGGTATAATCCTCTATGCCGTAGAGTTCTTTTGCCGTAGCATTGAGCTTGGTACTCACAAACTCCTTTAATGCCTTAGGCATCCACACGATACGGGCAGGTCCGCCTTCGGCCCTCATGAACTTCTTGGAAGAAATAAACTGTTTACCATGCCCCATGAAACCAGGGGTCTGTACGCCGCCGCCGGTCATGGAGGCCATTTCCGAGAAGGTCATTCCCAGAGGGGTCATCCCGGTATGCTCACGGTTGACAATAACCACCCCGTTGGTAGACGGTTCAATACCACAGATGCACTCGAAACAGCCACAGCTCGTCATGGGATCCTGCAAGATAGAATAGAGCGTAACCTGCTGGAGCGCGCCGTGGGAAGCGTTATTTACCACTTCGTTGACATCTTCCCAGATGCCGAGGTTATCATCCACTACCCGCTGTTTGGTAACGATCTGACAGGGACCGTTCGGGTCAAGTTCGTTGGTAGCCTTGGCATCAAGCCAGGACACCGCGCCACACAGCCCAAGCCGTTCTGGGGTAACGATACAGACGTGAGACGGCGAGAAGGACTGACAGAGGATGCAGTCATAAAAGACTTCCACACTCTCATCCGTGAGGGATTTGAGCCGGGCATCCCGCACCTCATAGACCTTGTTTACCTCTGCCCGGAGCCGTTTTAAGTCCTCAGGCTTGGTGTATATCTTAACCTGGCACTTATCAACCACCGCCTCGTAGTCGCTCTTTACCTTGGCGTAAAGCACTTCCCCGATATGCTTTGCCCTGAATCCCGCTTCGAACGTGGCCTTGCTTACCCGGATACGGATAAGGTCCCGCTGACCGGTGTGCATAACCCCTTCAACACAGTTGAGGAAGTTATGGAACTTCCGCTCAAACACCGGTTCAAAGTCGCTTTGCATGTTCTTGCCCGCTACTTCGACGATATACGCCAAGGCAAAACGACTGCCGACCGGAACGCTGTCAATATCCGGGCCGATAAGCTCAATGGAGTGATCCTCCACCTCATTCGATTCCAGGGTACGGACCCACTCAAAACAATCCAGCCGGGAACCATCGATATCGACCTGCATATCGTTCCGGCGGATGATCTCCCCTTCAAAGGCAGTGGAGAAGGCCACTGGAATATCGATCTTCGTAACCTTGAGCTTAATATCCCGGGCTTCCAGGGAAGTCTCGATAAAGTCCTTGGTTTCCTGTTGAATGATGAGGCTCTTAGGAACCGGCCACATATCCTTGGTATCGTTGGTGATGACCGGGAAACCCATAGCAATGGCCCCGCCACCGCACCCAACTACGATGTCCGGTACCGGCGCAAAGGCATTCACAAAGGCCCGGATACGATGGAAGGTATAATGGTCGAATCCTTCCTGGTCGCCCGGTTGAACCGCGCCAAAGATCATAGCGGCCCGGTTAACGAGCGAAATGATGTGCGCCACCGCCCAAATATCCGGCCCCACCGGAACGACCCGGACCGGGAATCCCATGTTAAGCTTCATGCGCTTAGCCTGGTCGATGATGCCACCGATGAGGAAAACGAATATGGCCCGGGATTGATACCCCTTGATGAGTTCTGCTGCCTCTTCATCCGAAGGGGCAGGCCCAATGATAACCACAAACCCGGGAATGTCGCCGGTAACCAGCGGAACCCCTAATTCACGGACCTCCGCATCGGACATGTGTCCCCAATACTCATCCCCGTAGGGCTTATCGCTTCGGGCGTATTTACACGCCTCAATGACCTCGGCGGCCAAGACCGTTCCGAACCCGGATTTGAAGACATCACCCAAGCGCTGTTCATGGGGCATCCAAGCCTTTACTTCAGGAAAACTAGCCTTGAGTTCACCCAGGGTCGTTACCTTTTTTGAAAGATAGGCTAAGTGATTGGCGAGAAAATACGCGGTGTTCGGCATCGTGATAGGCGCTGCCTCACCAAGCTCCTTCACGGTCTCGTTCAACACCTTCTCGGCGATGGCATACATCTCGTCAACGCCATCAAAAACTCTATTAAAAAGCAATTTCATTGAAAACTCTCCTATAGTAATTATGTGGAAAAATCGATACGCTCTTTGATCCTCCGGATCTCCTCTCGGGCACGTTCACTCGTGTCGAAGGGCGAAACGCCTTTTCTATCGGCGCTGATCACATCATCGCTATAGCTGATAAAGCCAAAAAGATCCTCAGGGGGTATACTATTTTTGAGGAATTCCTCATCCTCTTTCCCACGAACTTTGTTCGCGACCACGCTTACCTTTTTCACACCCAGATCCGCGGCAAGAGATTGCACCTTGTGATAGGTCTGTATGCTCCTCGCTCCCGGCTCGATTACCGTAATGAAGCGATCCACCATACTGGCGGTACCTCGTCCAAGATGCTCCAGCCCTGCCTCCATGTCCATAATAACCACATCATCCCGCTGTACCACGAGATGAGAGATAACCCGCTTGAGTACCACATGCTCAGGACACACGCAACCGCCGCCGCCGGTTTCCACCGTGCCCATAATGAGCAGTTTTACCCCGTTTTTCTCTTTAGAAAACCGATCCGGTATATCACTGACATGGGGGTTTATTTTAAAAAACTTACCAAAGGTATCATTGGTAGACCCGGTACGCTCGGCGATGAGTTCACTCATCTTAGAAACCGGGGTGATCTCTTCCAATTCCCCCTCGCTGAAACCGAGGGCCAATCCGAGATTCGCATCGGGGTCTACGTCAACCGCAAGCACCGTCCGGCCTTCCGTCGCATAGAGACGGGCAAGCACTGCAGCAAGAGTTGTTTTTCCTACCCCACCTTTTCCGGTGATTGCGATTTTCATACCTAGATACCCAGCCCCGCGCGCTTGGCCTCGATGCCTTCCAGGATGCTTTTCACCAGTTCATGGGGGTCCTTATTGATGATGTACCCTGCACCAACGATATTGCGGGTTCCCTGGGTGATGAGATCCATCATCTGGGTACTTCCCCTAACCTGAGGTTCGATCCCCAAGTACACATCAATGCCCGTAGATACCACGTAGTTGGCTATGGAGACCGCTTTCTCGCTCATCCATTCAGGAGCGCAGCCTACCACCGGTATTTGGGTCGTATCCACTCCCCAGTCCTTGGCAATCCCTGTTGCCAGGAGCATCATACGGCTTATATCCACGCATGCACCCATGTGCAGAATCGGCGGTATATTAACCAATTCGCATACCCGCCGTAAACCCGCGCCGCATACGTACTTGGCGTCTTTGTTCAAGAGTCCTGCCTTAGTAGCAAGCTGGGCCGCACAGCCGGTGGCCACAATCAGAATGTCGTTCTGCAACAATTCCTTCATGATCTCAAAATGAGAGTAGTCAGGCCGTACCCGAGGGTTGTTACAGCCCACGATAGCCACCGCGCCCCGCAGTACTCCAGCCTTGATCGCATCAATGGCCGGCCTATAGGAACCGATCTCATCCACGTGGCTATTGGTTACCCCGTCAAGGTGCTTGATGATCTGCTCGGTGGGATAGCCAACTACCGCGGTCTGCTTAGTGCTGGGGATAAAGACCTTTGACCTATCTCGGCTCTGATAGTTGTCAATGGCCATTTTGATGAGACCCTTGGCCTGTTCAAACGCGGTTTCCGGTTTAAATTCAACATAAATAGAACCAGGAATCCGGGCAATCGGAGAACTGGTAACAAATTTCGTGTGAAAACACTCGCTCAAAGGGGCAAGGGCAGGGAAGATACACTGCACATCCACACACATCATCTCTACCGCACCGGTTAAGACCGCATTTTCCTGCTGCAGGAAGTTTCCCGCCATCCGGACCCCATGCCGCATGGCAACCTCATTGGCAGTGCAACACAGTCCTACGATGTTGATCCCCTTAGCGCCCTTGGATTTGGCATAGTCAACCAGTTCTTTTATCTCTGCGGCGGTTACCACCATTTCAGAGAATGCCGGATCATGGCCGTGTACCACGATGTTGACCATATCCTTTTCAAGAACCCCCAAGTTTCCTTCGGTGGTCCGTACCGTAGGCGTTCCAAAAAGAATGTCCGTGATTTCCGTACCCAGCATTGAACCGCCCCAACCATTGGAAATACCAGTTCGCAGGCCCTGCCGCACCAAGGCTTCAGGGTCCGCGCTGTTTCCCATGTGGGTCATGTGCAACGAAGTGGCGATTTCCCGATCAATGGCCCGAGGCTCGATACCCTGATCGTGCCATACTTTTTGCCGTTCCGCAGTAGCCCGCTTGATAAAACGCTGATTCCCATGGATCTTGCCAAATTCCATAAGTCCTACTTCAGCTACGTCGTGGGCAATATCATAAATATCCCGCCCTTCGGTCGCCACTTCCCACTCCTGTGCCAACCTTAGGAGCTTTTGTTCATCCCGCACATGGTAATTTCCGTCCCGACTCGCACCGTGGAGTATATGCAGAATCTCCCGGGCATGATCCGAGTGAGCCGAAGTACCCGCCGCGATGGTACGCAGATAGTTTCGTGCCGCAATAGCATGCGCATCCGCACCGCAAATCCCCCGGGATGCCTTGGGGGTAATACGGCACGGACCCATCGAACAGTTTTTGCAACAGATCCCATCTTCGCCAAACTTGCAGTGGGGCGTCTGCTTTTTGTTACGATCCTCCCACGTTTCTGCGCAAACGGAACACGCTATTTCCTTGAGTTTAGCGGTATCTGCCTCCATTTGCTCAATAGAGGTTAAATCTTCCAGCGTTTTCAAAATTATATTTCTCCTCTCTCCTATGTGCCTTCAAGCACCACATTAATTTAAGCGGATCCTAGGTCATTGACCCATGTTCCGTAAACCTGTACGGCTTCAACCGTATTGTTACTCTACCACCGGCGACTCCATTATGGTATACACCTCCTCATAGACTACTACCATAGTCAGACCCTTTACGGTTTCTTTGCTGGCCCTGTATCCTAATCCGATACGAACCATCCATACCTGCACGCCGCCGCTCCCACGGAGACGCCGGAATTAGACCAAGCAACCCGGCTTCCCCTATGACTTACTTCAATGTCAATATATACAGTATACTCTTTATACTTATCCAAAACCATACGAATCGACGTTTAAAATACCTGCCCTCTTACCCATTCTTCCTTACATTGACCTTGACACCTGTTTCTACCCAGCATCCTAGACACTCGCCTGCGCTGCCCGGATCACATGGCTTATCAGCATACAGTTCGTTACCGAACCAACGCCGCCGGGTACCGGGCTAATAGCCGCCACCAGGGGCTCTACCTCGGCGAACTTCACGTCACCGCAGGTACCCTTACTCCCATCGGGTTTCGGGTTGACCCCTACATCCACCACCACCTGTCCGGCCCGGAACGATTCTTTTCCTACACTCTCGGCCCGTCCCATGGCCACGACCACAATATCCGCTTCCCGGATCACCGAAGCCATATCCTTAGTCTTTGAATGACAGATCGTTACGGTCCCGTTCTTTTTCAAGAGTAACAGGGACACCGGTTTACCGATCACCGTACTCCGACCAACTACTGCCACCCGTTTTCCCGCAGGATCGATCTGGTAATGCTCAAGGATCTTGATAACCGACTCCGCAGTACACGGGGCATAACCCTGACTGGCATCGGCGTATATACCCGCCATGGAACCATCGGTGATGCCATCCATGTCCTTTTTCGGCAACAGGGCCGCCCGGGCCGCATTATCATCAATGTGCTTAGGGAGGGGACGAAAAAGCAAGACCCCATGTACCGCCAGATCTTCATTCGCCTCCCGGATGACATCCAGCAATGCCTGTTGCGTGGTATCTTCCGGCAACCGATAGTTCTTTACCGCAGCCCCAACCTCCTCACAACGTTTGGTAGCCCCCTTCTCATAAGAAATATCAGGCCCTTTTTCACCCACCCGGATAATGCCCAAGGTCGGCGTGATCCCTTTAGCCTTCAACGCCTCCACTTCAGCTTTCATGGATACGGTCAACGCCTCGGCTACTTCCTTTCCACTCAATATCTGTGCCATTATTGTTTCACCTCAATTAAACTCTTCATGTTCCTTGGCTCCCGCTCAGGGGGTTTTTAATTGATCTTTGACACCTACAAAGATCCTGTCCGCCAAGGGCTCGTACTCAGCAAGCAACGCATCGGTTTCCCGGTTAATCTGCTCCGCATAGGCCCGGTCTTTCATGGCCTTGGTATTGATGTACACATTAAGACTGGCCCCCGCCAGCGCCGCCTTACAGAATAACACCCCTACTCCCGCATCACTGACCGCAAGGCGACTGCCCTTGGCCGCATATTCTTCCTGCAGACGGATAGCCTCGGCACACTTCTTCATAATTTCCAAGGGTACGCTGCAGGCCGACTTCAGGGCAGCCTCCATGACCCGGGCTTTCTCCGCCTTCTCCGTCTCAGTATTCTGGGGAAGACCATAGGCCCGGGAAAGGGGTTCAAATTCCTCCGCGTCTTTTTGCACCAACTCAAGCAGTTCCCCTTGCAAACGGTTCGCCTCTTTTTGCAGGCGCACCATATCCGCTTCCACCTCGGCGTATTTCTTTTTGCCGATAGTAAGGGAACCCACCATGTTTCCCAGGGCGGTTCCAACAGCGCCCACCAGAGCCGAAGCGCCGCCACCGCCAGGCACCGGCGCTTTACTGCCCAGGACAGAAACAAATTCTGCACAGCTTTTATCTGCTAAACTCATCTTTGAAACCACCCCCGTTTTTAGTTTAGAAGAGACCGGAAATCTTCCCGGTGTTGTCCACATCGATCTTTTCAGCGGAAGGCACCGGCGGCAAGCCCGGCATGGTCATGATTTCCCCGGTGAGGGCCACAATAAAGCCCGCCCCTGCAGAAATCTTGATGTTACGAACCGTGAGCGTCCAATCTCTCGGCGCACCCCGCAGGGTTTGATCGTCGGTGAAGCTGTATTGCGTCTTGGCCATACATATCGGCACCTTGTCCATGCCGAGCTTTTCAAGCTGATCAATCTGCTTCTGCGCATTCGGCAGGATGTTGACACTGCCCGCACGGTAGATCTTTTTCGCGATCGCTTCGATCTTATCGCGGATCGAGGCTTTTTCGTCGTAGCTGAACGTGAACTGATTCGGCTGCTCGCAGAGGCGGACCACTTCTTCGGCAAGCTTGACACCCCCCTCGCCGCCTTTCGCCCATACTTCGGAAAGCACCACATTGGCGCCTTTTTCCTTCGCCATCTTTTCAACCAGGTCAAGCTCGGCCTTGGTGTCCGTGGGGAAGGCGTTGATTGCCACAACCGCCGGCAGCTTGAAGACGGTGGTAATGTTTTCGATGTGCTGGAGCAGGTTTGGCAGGCCCTTGCTGAGTGCATCGAGGTTTTCCTTGTTGAGGTCCGCCTTGGCAACGCCCCCATGATGTTTGAGAGCACGAACCGTAGCGACAATAACCACTGCGTTGGGCTTGAGCCCGGCGAAGCGGCACTTGATGTCAAGGAATTTCTCCGCCCCGAGGTCCGCGCCGAAACCGCCTTCGGTAACCACGTAATCGCCCATTTTTAAGGCGAGTTTGGTTGCCATGATTGAGTTACAACCATGGGCGATGTTGGCAAAGGGACCGCCATGGATGAATGCCGGAGTACCTTCCAGGGTCTGAACCAGGTTCGGTTTGAGCGCATCCTTGAGCAATGCAGCCATAGCGCCCTGGGCGTGAAGCTGGGCGGCGGTTACCGGTTTTTCGGAACCGTCCGACTGTTTCCCATAGGTGTACCCCACGATGATGCGCCCAAGGCGCGCCTTGAGGTCGTCAATATCCGACGAAAGACAGAGGACCGCCATGATTTCGGAGGCAACGGTGATATCGTACCCATCTTCCCGGGACGCGCCGTTGGCCTTGCCCCCTAAACCATCAACAATAAAACGAAGCTGCCGATCGTTCATATCGACGCAGCGGCGCCATATAATTTTACGGGGGTCCAGGTTGAGCTTATTGCCCTGATAAATATGATTGTCAATCATCGCCGCCAGGAGGTTATTCGCCGCGCCGATGGCATGGAAATCACCGGTAAAGTGGAGGTTGATGTCCTCCATAGGGATCACTTGCGCCCAGCCACCGCCAGCCGCGCCACCCTTAACACCGAATACTGGTCCCAGGGAAGGTTCCCGGAGGGCAACCACGACTTTCTTGCCAATTTTGGAAAGGCCATCGGAAACGCCGACCGTGGTCGTCGTCTTGCCTTCCCCTGCCGGCGTCGGGGTTATGGCGGTTACCAGAATGAGCTTGCCGTCCTGCTTACCTTTGAGCTCGTTATTGAGGTAATTGTAGTCGATTTTTGCTTTGTAGCGGCCGTATTGCTCGATATATTTTTCAGGGATATCAAGTTTCTTGGCGATTTCCAAAATATCGTACGCATGCTCAGGATAAACAGCCTGCGCAATTTCGATATCGGAACCGATAAATTTCTTTACGGCATCTGAACCTTTTGCCATAGTTTACTCCTTATCAATAAAAGGACTTTTGGGGTGTAGTACACCCCAAAGAGAGGGGGCTGCGGCACAACCGTCTGCGCCGCAAACGGGAGACCCCCTCTTTCTCAATTATACTTTCTTTCTCCGGATACCGGAATCAAGGACGATTTGTCCGACATCGACAGCCCTGTTGAGTGCATAAAGGTGAATACCCTGAAGGTCGGTATTCATATAACGCCACAGTGATTTGACGGTATATTCCATTCCGGCCTTCTTGAAGTCGGCGGCATACTCTTTAACGACATTTTCGGCGGCACCCCGAGGCGGCGTGTATTTACCGATGATGGCGGCAAGTTCTTTGGGGATCGAGCAACCATTGGAAACGGTCATGTTGATGATCGGATCCCGAGCAAGAACCGGCATGAGTCCCATCACAAAGGGAATCGTAATACCGGCCTTGCGGCATTTGGCAACCCAGCGCTCATATTCGTCAATATCATGACAGAGCTGACACATGATAAATTCAGCACCCGCATCCTGTTTTGCACGGATGAATGCAATGTCGGACTCAGGGCTGACGGCGAGAATATGGACCTCAGGATCACCCGCCGCGGCGACGACCAGCTTGTCGCCAAAGTTTGCTTTAATGAACTCAATAAGTTGATTCGCATTGCTAAAAGCACCACCGGTAGTGGTGGCAAATTTACCAGTACTGGGGTCTTTCGGGAAATCGCCGCGCATAGCCAGGACGTTTTCAAGACCAATACCGATATATTCGTTAAGTTCTTTCAGAATTCGCTCTTTTGAAGTACCGATACAGGTAAAATGCGTCATACACGTAACTTTCTTATCAGCGATGTATTTGCAGATTTCCTGGCTTTTACCTACATTAGTACCACCGGCACCGTAGGTGCAGCTAATAAAGTCAGGCCCGAATTTGAACAGTTCATCAAGCTCTTTTTGCAGCTTGGGAACGCCATCGTCTTCCTTGGGGGGGAACACCTCAAAGGAAAACGACATTCTTTCCTTGAGAATCTCAGTGATCTTCATCAATACCTCCGTAACGCTCTCTTACATTTGCCCGATTCATTCGGGATTAATCTATTATACCAGTAGAAATATGATATGTCAACGAAAATTATTTGAAATTGAGATGATTTTAAAACCACCTCAATGGAGTAACTTTCGTCGCTTCTATACAATATCCACCGGCATGAACCCTTCAAAAGCATAAGGAATACAACCTTATGCATCACCAACGGATACTAAAAACACCGCCCTTCCGTGAGCGTTTTCTATCCGACGGTAGTACTACCTTCTCTATCTATTATCGATCTTTAATACCCGATGCAAGCACAATCTTCGACACATCTTCGTATTTGTTCAGCGCGTAAATATGGATGCCGTCAACACCGGCGTTTATATAGCGATGCAACTGCTCCACCGTATACTCAATACCGGCCTTCTTGAAACTTTCCGGGTCATCTCCGTATTTTCCCATAATAGCCGCAAGCTCACTCGGGATCGAACAGCCTTTGGCAATGGTCATGCGGATGACCGGATCCTTAACCAGAATCGGCATAAGCCCCGCTACAAACGGAAGGGTTACTCCTGCCTTACGGGCACGCTCAGCAAAGCGCGAATAGGCATCTACATCATGGCAAAGTTGGAGCATGATGAATTCCGCCCCCCCATCTTGTTTACTCCGCAGATGGGTAATGTCCGACTCAAAGCTGGGCGCAAAGATATGCTTTTCAGGATAACCTGCGGCAGCCAAACACAGGTCGGGGAATTCAGCTTTAAGAAAAGCAATCAGCTTGTTCGCATGATCAAAATCACCGCCCGTGCCTTGCTGCCCCTTGGGGAAATCCCCGCGCATGGCCAGGACATTTTCCATGCCTATATCAGTGTACTCTTTAATGATCGTTTTAATATCGCTACGGGTATTGCCAATACAGGTAAAATGGGTCAATATCTCATGGCCGCTCTTCTTGACCGCTTCACAAACCTCCTTGCTACGTCCCTTGTTCGTACCACCGGCACCATAGGTGCAGCTTATAAAGTCCGGTTCAAAGCGATAGAATTCGGACAGCGTCTTCAATAAAGGATCCATGGGCTGATCATTTTTCGGGGGGAAAACTTCAAAGGAAAAGCTCAAACGTTTTTTAAAGACTTCAGCGATTTTCATGTGACCTCCTCATTGCATAATGACGAACGTACCGGTACCCCGGTCTGATTCGCATGACCGCGATTTGATATCTTATCGAATCAGAACTATATACCTGATACGCCACTGGCAACTGCCATTTGAACCTCCTGCTGCCCATGGCAACGCCCTTATAATTGAATAGAAAATCGATAAAACACCCTAAATCAGTATAGCCTATAAAAAACCATTGTCAAGCAAATTTTTTGCATAATCAAGCTGGTTCCAAAATCCGACCCTTTGAGACTCTTTGCCAGGGTGCTCTCCAAAATTATAGTACCGAAAGGCTATACTGTCGAGACGCGCCTGAGTCAGGATCGTAAAATCGCATTCCCTCGGCAATGAGGCCCAGGGCAGGAAAATCAGCCCCATCGAACCCAAGTGTCCTGCGGGGAAGGACAACACCCCCTAATCCCCCGTACAGGCCATCGTTCAGGATAGGGTACCCGATCCATGCCAGATGACAGCGGATCTGGTGACGAAACCCTCGTTTAATCCGCAGCCTGAAAGCGGTAAGCCCTGCGGTAGTATCCTGTATAAGGATCTCCGTTAGATAGGGCCTGCCCTGATCTAGGGTACCGCTCCTCCGGGACTTCCTGTTCCTCTCAGGGAAAGTCACTGTTGGCCGAACCGCCTTCCTCCCAGGCCCATAGGGACGAAAACCACTGGTAATGACGTAAGGGGCTGGACCGCACGGGAAAGGCGGCGGAAACCCCGGAAGCCTGACAGCTCCCTTGGCCGATAACGCGGTGTATTCCTTGATAATAGCTCCCGCTTGCTGCTGGGCAGACAAGGCTGCTAGGGCGGCCTGGGTCTTCGCCACCAGCACCAGGCCCTGGGTCTCATAGTCAAGGCGATGGACGATGCCCCCTTCCCAAGGATGCTTCCCCCGTACCTGGAGCGCCTGGGGAAAAAGCCCGCCGCACCAGTGGAGCAGGGTCTCCTGCCCGGATACTCCTTTCAAAGGAACCGTGTGTACTCGGGGCGGCTTAAACACCACCGCATACGAAGGGGTTTCATCCACCACCCAAGGCGTCCCCATCCCCTACCGTCTCCAGTATTCCGGCGCAAACAGCACAAACACGGTCCACAGTTCCAGTCGTCCGGCGATCATTACGAATGAGAAAAGCCACTTGATATGATCCGGGAATGCCCCGTAATTATGACTAGGCCCAATCGTGCCGAAACCAACCCCGGTGTTCCCGATAACCGAGAGCGCCGCGCTGAATGCCGAAAAGAGGTCCGTCCCTGATGCCGCGGTTATGAGGGTGGTTCCGGCAATCACCATGAGATAGAGAAACACAAAACCTGCAACTCCGTACACCACATCCTTACGGCCCGCTTTCCGGTTGAGCTGTACGCTGAAGATGCCCTGGGGATAGATGATCCGCCGCAGTTCATTGCCTGCCTGCTTCCAGAGCACCACATGGCGTATCACCTTGATGCCCCCCGCCGTAGAACCGGAACAGCCCCCGATGAACATGAGGATGAACAGCGTCGCCTTGGCAAGGGAAGGCCAGGTTTCATAATCGGCGATGATCGCGCCGGTGGTAGACAAGATCGAAGCGGCTTGATACATCCCGTACCGGGCGGCCGTACCCGCCGAGCCGTAGACCGAAAGCAGGCTTCCCGTCATCAGCGCGGCAGCGATACCAAAAATAAGCAGGTAGGCCCGGCCTTCGGAGTTGTGCAGCAGATCCGCGAACTGACCCTTGAGGAGCTTGCAGTACAGATTAAAGTTAAGTCCCGCGAGGAGCATGAACACCATGGATACCAGATCAATAAAGGGTGCATCATAAAAGCTCAACCCCGTGTTCTTCGTGCTCACCCCACCGGAGGCCATGGTGGTGAAGGCATGACAGATCGCATCGAACCCGTTCATACCCCCCAGGAGGTAGAGTAGAAACAGCATCAGGGTAAGGCCACAGTAAACCAGCCAGAGGATCTTCGCGGTGGCGGTTATCTTGGGCGTAACCTTCTCCTTCTCTGGTCCCGGGGCCTCGGCCTTAATGAGTTGGAAGCCCCCGACACCCAAAAGCGGCATGAGGGCCACCGAGAGGAGGATGATCCCCATACCCCCGAACCAATGGGTCGTGCTTCGCCAAAAGAGGAGGCATCGGGGGAGGGTCTCTACGTCGGAAAAGGTACTTGCCCCAGTCGTGGCGAAACCGCAGGCGCTCTCAAAAACCGCGTCTGTGAAGCTGATACCCCTTCCCGCCAGGTAATAGGGAAGCGCCCCCAGGAGGCTCATACCAATCCAGGTGAGAAACACCAGAAGGAAACCCTCTTGGGAACGAAACTGGAACGGGGTCTTTCTGAATGACCAGAGCGCGGGCAGGCTGCAGCCCAGGGTAATACCCAAGGGAAGGGCAAAGGCCCGTATCAGCACCGATTCACCGGAAGCAAAGGCCAGACCCAAGGAAGGCAGCAGCATGGGGGCCGCAATTCCGAGCGTCAGGGCGATTATACGGAGCAGCATCAAAGAGTGCATATACTGAATATAGCACATGCGGGTGTAAACCATGTTCCTTACCAATGTCGTTTTCACTGAGATTACCGCACATAATAGGGTGATCTACCGTTGCTTAAGGGGGCGAGGCTGTGCCAGAGGCAGCCAAAACGTCCGATGCTCCCTAGGTATTCAGCGGTTTCGTAAACCTGCCATAAAAACGTTGTGCGGGGAGAGGCTCAAGACCCACCTTAGCATACCATGCCGTGCATTTCCCCGTCATGGTATTGCAATGCGGCTCCTTCACGCCTCCCCCGCGGCGCTTCATACGCCGCGCTTAGTGGGATAGGGCAGCCACCGCAGCGCCGAAAAGGGAGGCTTGCTCCACCGGGGCTATCATATAGGAACGCTTTTTCCCGGCAACCAGCATGGTATGCAGGTAGGATTCCAGAGCGGTCCGCATCCCCTGGTACCTCAGGTAGGTGGTGCCTTCTACCGCGATCCGAACCGGCGCAAAAGGATCGTATCCTCCAACCCGTTCCACCGCAGCGGCAACCGTGGCAGCGGAAAACCGGGCTGCCCGCTCGGTTACTATCGAGGCAAGATACACAAACCCCGCGATGGCGGCCCGCTCATCCGGTTCGAAGAGTTCCCCGATAGGACCTGCCGCGGCAAGGGGAGCGCGCATAAAGGCGTTGAGGTCCTTGGTTTGCAGGGTAGGCCAGGCAAGAAACTCCGAGGATCTGCTGAACTGGAGTACCCCATCCTGTATCGCCTGCTTAAGTATATGGAAGGTAAGGGGACCCAGGTACGCGCCGGCAGTGGCCTTTTCCAGGGTATAGGCCCCGGGGGTTTTGGTAGTGGCGTCGTATTCCCGGTCAAGGACGCCCATGTACCGGTGAGCAAAGGTTCCGGTCTCACATACCACGATTTGAGGCGCGGATTCGGAGGCGAATCCGATCTTGGGGATGCTCGTTTCAGGATAGGCGGTATTGAGGCCGGTTCCCAGAATTAAGCCTACCACGGGTCCGGGGAGAATGCCGTAGTGATCCGGCCCCTCAAATCCATGGGGGGGAATGGAAACCAGTCCGGAAAGCAAGGTCGCTACTGTATCGTTTAAGAGGACTATCTGTTCAGGCGCGTTGATCTTCCGCCGGGCAAGGGCATCCCGCAGTCCCCGGCCTATGGCTTTCCCGATCACCTCCCGGGCATCCACTTCTTTACTGAGCGCCAGGAGGATACCATCCGCATCTTTGGTTATTTCCATGGGATAGGAAAAGGTAAACCCGATACCCTCCACCGCAGGGACCGCTTCAATGAGGGGAGCGGTCACTTCGGCTATCTTTTCAAAGAATTGGTCCGGGCTTACCCTCCCATAGGTACCGGGCATGGGGACCTTCCCGCTGCTCTGGGCGATGGCTTTCCCCTGCTCATCAAACCGGACCAATGCGGCCCGCAGATTCGTCCCCCCGGCATCCAGGGCAATCACGGTTTTTCCCGAGGGGACCTGGGTAATCGGACTGATATACGCGGGGATCATGGGAAGACTGGAACGCTGCCCCCGAAGCCCTCGCTCCATATGGATCAAGACATCCTCTACCAAGGCAAGCGGATCGGTCATATCATAGTGGAAACCATAATACCGGGCAAATTCAGTCAATGCCTCAGGATCATATTGTGCTAATGAACGCATGGATTACCTCATTATATGTAACACTCTGTAATCAACTATACCGGATGCCCAGGTTTTTTGAAAGACTTTTTCCCTTGCTTTTTCCTGTTCATAGAACTTGGTTCGAAAATTTTGCATACCCTCCAAAGGCGGCTGCAAGCCAATACCAGGCGCCAAGCCCTGGGTTATGGCTGATACCGCAGCTACCAAGTAAACCGGTAGCACTAAAAAACAACAGGGGCGTATGCCCCGAGCATAAGGAAAACAGACCACCAATGACAGAGCGCACCGATGAGGACGAATACGTGCCAGATAACATGCGCACCCCGGCGGGTGGGCTTGCTATACCAGATAACTCCCAGGGTATAGGCAATCCCTCCCACCGCCAGGAAGACCAGGCTTGCAAAGGGGAGGGCCTTGACCAGACGCGGACCAAAGGCCACGATAGCCCAACCCATCACGATATACACCAGCGATTCCAGTTTCTTTAAAACCCTGCAATTGACCGCATGCAAGGTGATACCGGTTATGGCCAAGGTCCATTCAATGCCGAAACAGAGCCAGCCCAAGGGACCCCTCAAGGCAAGGAGACAGAAGGGGGTGTAGGTTCCTGCGATCAGCAGGTAAATTGCAGAATGATCGAAGATCCGGAACACCCGTTTCACCCCCTCATGCTGGATAGCATGATACAGGGTGGAACTCAGAAACATGATGATCATGGCCACCATGAAAATAACGGAGGAGATCATCCCCGGGGAGCCTCCCCGATGTCCCGCTGCCCGGATCGCCAGTAACACCAAACCCGCAATAGCCCCCAGGATACCCAGCCCATGTAAGATCGCGTTGGCTAGTTCCTCTCCCGGAGTTTGAAAGGGAAGCGGCTTGGGAATAGGGTATAATCGACTCGCCTGTCTGGTCTTCGTTCTCCGGTATACCTGTGTCATATCTGTACCTACCATTGGTATAATTTGACCCTGCACGATACGGGGGGTTGCAGCAGGAACCGCTTTTCACGGACGCCGCTTCCCATTGGAGGCTCCAGGAACCCTGCGCTCCCCCTAAACAGGAAGCGAGGAAGGGAAGGGTCTCTTCCAATGCCGGACGAAGCGTCCAGGGAGGGTTGTATATGATGAGGCCGCTTCCGTACATACCCCGGGAATGCCCAGAAACCGGGTTTTGCGGGGCAGTACCCAGTTCAATCCGGCAGCGGTTTCCCCCATATCCATGCCACAGGACTTCTGGGAATGGGGTACGCCTTCCCGGTTCCGGGGACTGGCGCAACAGCGGATACCAGATAGTATACAGTCCTGTGGGGAACCGCCGGAGCGCCTGGGCAAGCGCGGCAGGCAGGGTTTGGTAATCAGGTTTAAGCTCGTAGGATGGATCGATGAAGATACAGGCCCGCCGAGAAGGTGGCGGAAGCAGGGCGTTGAGTCCCCGCAATCCGTCTTCCCGCAGGACCGTGGCATGGGGCAACAATACCTTAAGGGACGCACAATCCGCAGGGTGCAATTCAAAACAGCAGAGCCGATCCAGAGAACGGAGCAACCGCTGCATGATGACCGGGGATCCGGGATAGGTGGCAGCCCGGAGGGTGGCTCTATCGACCAGTTCCAGGTAGCGTTTCACCATAGCCGGCAGGGCATCCCGATTTTTTTTCCAAAGCAGACCGATGCCAGCCTCCCATTCCCGGTTCATGGCGGCATATCCGGCGTTCAGATCATAGCTCCCGGCTCCTGCATGGGTATCAATACAGAGGTAAGACGTTTCTTTACGATTCAAATGATCCAGGCAAGCAATGAGGACCGTATGCTTTAATACATCCGCCGGGTTTCCCGCATGAAAGGCATGTCTATAGCCGAGCATACGGGTATACTATACCAGGGCGCTGGGAAAACCTAGGGGCTTAGGACTTTGTGAAGCCGTTCCCGTATAGTGGAAAAAAGCGGAAAAACAAAGGGTACATGCGGCCTACCTGGACCGGTATGAGCCAGGGGCAGTCTACGAGTCTCGGTTCAAAAAATAGGCCGTCCCCTTCCCTACGCTGTATCTCCCCGCGGAAACCTAAAGAGACCCCTTCGAGAAAGCCCTACGCGGGTGTACTGTCCAGGGTTACGGCCAAAGCGGTGACGTTGAAGCCGCCAACACCTCGGGGCAACGGCTTATCCTAGCCGGGTGAACGCCGCCTTTTCCCAAGACCTCAAGTTCCGCAGCCTTTCCGGTTCCCAAAACCCGCACCGCAGCCGTAGTTTGTACGGTAACGGTGGATGTGGGAATTGGGTGTTTTGTACGCCCCCGGTATAGACGTCATCACCGGAAGATCCAGGATCCTGTTCACCTATACTGCTTCCGCAGCCAGTACCGCCAAGGTAAACCCGGAGGTGACGAAACAGCGGGCTTATCCGGCTCCGGTGGAACAGCTACAGAAAATCCTCTCCGGGAATTCGATAGGATTCCCGGAGAACCCTATAAATCCCGCTGAGGGCGCAGCTGCTCCCGGGCCTTTTGTTTTATGGCATAGAGACTTGAGTCCACCGCTCCTTTGGAAAGACCCAAGACCTCGGCTATTTCCCGGTTAGTAGCGTGACGGCTCATCGAAGCATAACGCTTTTTCATAGTCCGATACCGGGTACGGGCGCGTTCCAGTTGGCCTTTTATTTTTTCATAGCGACAGGATTCCTTCGGGGTCGCTTCCAATTTTTTTTCAAAGACCATACACCGGTAATATTGATCCTGTATGCGTTCCCTGAGTCCTCGGATTTCTTCGTCTCGTGCAATTCTCCGTTTCCGTACTTCATCAATCAGATACTGGAGTTGCTCTTTTGCTATACCGATTGCAGGAGCAATGCGGGAGATATAATCTTCGGACATAAAGAAATACGATTTAAGCGATAAGATGAGCGTCTGCCGAGGATTAGTAACCGGTTTAAGTGCCGGAAGGGGTTCTAAATAGTCCGGTTCACTCTCACAGGGGTGCATATCTTCCGCCCGGGCTTCCCAGAAGGCATGTTCGATAATATTATGATTTACTTCCCGGGAACGGTATTCCCGGGCTGACCAGTACACGATAGATGCCATATAGGCCTCAAAGGATGATCCCATCTCTTGATAGTTATCTATGGCCCGGCTCATACGGGGATAGAGCCAGCATAGAAAATCGACACAGGTATCCTTACCCCAGTCAAAGAGATGAAACCGTTGGCGGTTTTCCAGGACAAAGGTAAAGATACGCCCCTCAAAGTCTTTCCGCAGCAACGTTCCCTGGATATACTGCTTCAAGAGTTCGTCTAAAGGTACTATGGTCTTCATAATATGCTCCTCTTTCTTAGACTGATACTACATTAAAGGAACTCAGGTACTATTTTGATTTAATTAACCTGATAAAAATGATGCTATTTACGGTAATATTACCGTAAAATTAGCATCATACGGGATGTATAAAAAGTCAAATGAAAAAATTACCGGGTAAACCCTCTTGACTTAACCTACGCTTTAACTTTTATAGTGTTCCCGATTATCTTAATTACTGAGAGGTGCAGAATATGCAGTATCGGACCTATGGAAAACTCGGCTTTAGGGTGTCTGCCTTGGGTATGGGGTGTATGCGGCTTCCCCGGATCATCCATGAGGAGCAGGGAGAGGCTCAGGTGGATACGGAAAAGGCGCTTGAGCTTATCCGTTACGCGGCGGATCAGGGGATCACCTATTTTGATACCGCCTATGGCTACCATAATATGCAAAGTGAAGCGGTCCTGGGGGAAGCCCTGGAAGGCCGGCGGGAAAAGGTCAGGATCGTAACCAAGCAGCCCTTTGGGGTGATGCACACCCCAGCGGATATCCGACGGAACCTAGAGCAAACCTTACAGAAACTCCGTACCGATTACATCGACGTATACCTGATTCATAACATCCAAAAACCGTTCTGGGAGGAGATCAAGGCGCGCAAGATCATCGAAGCCTATGAACAGTTCCGCGCCGAAGGGCTTATCCGGGGCATCGGTTTTTCCTATCACGGCTTGCTGCCTACCTTCAAGGATATCTTGGACTATTATCCCTGGGATATGTGCCAGATCCAGCAGAACCTTATGGATGTGGAACGGGAGGCCACCGCGGAAGCCATCCATCTCGCAGGTCAAAAAGGATGCGCTCTGGTCATCATGGAACCCCTCCGGGGAGGCAGTCTGGCGAACCCACCGCCGTCCATTCAGGCGCGGTATAACGCCTACCCGGTTAAACGGAGCGCGGTGGAGTGGGCGTTCCGGCACCTCATCACCTACCCGGAAATCAGTACCATCTTGAGCGGCGTTACGACCCTGGAGCAGCTTAAAGAGGATATCGCTATTTTTTCTCAGCCCGATGCGGTCCCCGGCTGCCTCAGCGCGGAAGAGCGGCAGATCCTCTCCCAGGTCAGAGCCGCCTACGAATCCCTCGCCTCGATTCCTTGTACGGGCTGCGAATACTGCCTTCCCTGTCCTAATGGGGTGGCTATTCCCGGGATCTTTAGGCAGTACAACGACGGGGTGATGTTCGGCGCGTTGGATCAGCCCAAGCGGGGCTATTTCTTCATCAGCAGGCAAGGCCAGGACGCATCCCGGTGCGCTGCCTGCGGGACCTGTGAAGAAAAATGCCCCCAGCACATTGCCATTAGTCAGGAACTCAAAACGGCCCATGAGTCGCTCAAAGGCTGGATCGAGTGAGGGCATTGCTGAACCTTGGTCCCTATAGCGCGGCCATTGAGCGGCACAAGCTCAAAGTGGATGGGCTTGTGGTGCTGCAACAGGGCCGCCGGATTGGATCCTATCGATGGACCCCGGATACGCCCCGGAATATCTATTCGGTGAGCAAGAGTTTTACGGCGATTGCGGCGGGGATGGCTATCGACGAGGGGAAGTTGCGCCTCAGCGACCGGGTGCTCGATGCCTTCGAGGATCCTGCGCCGGAACCATCTCCCCGGCTTTCCGCCCTCAGGGTGGAGCATCTTTTGACCATGAGCCGCGGGTATCCGCACTTCACCCGGCCCCGTCATGTGGCGGAAGTTCTGGCGCAACCCTTGAGTTATGATCCGGGGACAGTTTTTGTCTATGATAACGCCTCGACCTTCCTGGTCTCCGCCATGCTGACCCGGGCCACGGGCCGTACTCTGCGGGATTTCCTGGTGGAGCGGCTTTTCCGGCCCCTGGATATACCGGATCCGGTGTGGCGGGAAAGTGAGGACCGATTCAGCCTGGGCGCTACGGGCTTGGAGCTTTCCACGGAGAGCCTTGGGGTGTTCGGTCAATTCCTGCTGCAGCGGGGGAAGTGGCAGGGAACCCAACTGGTACCCGCCCAATGGATAGACGGAGCAACCCGGACCCAGATACCAACCCGGAATCCCCGGTTCAAGGATACCCTGAAACCGGATTATGATCTGGGCTACGGGTATCAGTTCTGGATGTGCCGCCATGGGGCCTACCGCTGCGACGGCAAGGATGGGCAATTTGTGGTGGTCCTGCCCCGGCAGGAGGCGGTGGTAGCCATCAGCTCCCACGAAGAAAACATGAAACCCATCCTCTATTTGGTCTGGGATCATATTCTGCCTCAGTTGTAATGTTCCGTGAAGGCTTCTATGCCTTAGGGGAAGCGCCGCTTGTTTAGAAGCGCCCTCGTGCAAAAGCGGCGAGTTACTGAGGACCTGTGCAGGACATGCTATTTCTGCGCGGGCTTCAGTGCAAAGCGGAGTAATCGCGTGTTATTCCGCTCTATTTTCTATAGTACAGAGACCTTTGAGCATTGCGGAAGATCGAAACCCTAAGTAAACCCTGTTATAGATGGTTTCTGGTAAGCAGCACTCCAGGACTGTAAGGATTCTAAGCCATACCGCTGCATTCCCTATGGGATCATCAAATCTATCCTTACCATTAGGAACATCAGGAGGCAGTTTCATGAAATACGCCTAACGTTTCGGCGGTATAGGACGTTTTGGCCCACCTATAAAGCAATGCGCAGCATTGCGGCGGGCCAAAATGAGGCGGAGAAAAAAAGCATATACAGACCTGTTGAGACTGTCGAATTAGTCTATGATATGCCAAGGCGCCACTACATATAGCATAAGATTCAACAATAATACGCTATATGTAGTGGTACGAGAGCTATAAAATTACTTTTCCGACAGTCTATTATGCGCAGTTGCCTTTTTTATTTAATTTTAATAATTTCCATCTTCAAATATTTAGAAGAAATTTATTTTTATTCCTATATCAATTATTCTGGCAATGGCATTTAGTCCATAAAAACTTATTATTTCATTATCTCGAACCAGTGTTTTTTTAAAACAATAAAAAAATGGTATCCCTAATCCTAAATATGGAGTTATACTACTTCCTTCCTGCTTTTGTAACCGTTCACCGGCATAATCATGAGAAAGCGGAGTATAATTCAGGCTTGCAGCAGTGATGGCGAAACAAGGTTATTCAACCTGGAATAAATGCAATCATACA
>JAISPY010000281.1 GCA_031274565.1 Treponema sp. | reverse complement strand
CCGAGCAGCGTTTCCATGTTGTCCCGCTTCCGTTTCTCTTTCATCGAACGCTGAAAACTCAGCAATGAGGGATGCTGAAAGAAAAATACCGCAAACGCGCACTTTACCGCGTCCCCTATCCCGTATAATTGGTCATACCCTTCCCGCCTGTTGTCAGGCACATCCTTCCCGACTTCTTCCAAACTGCCCATTAGCGCCTTAAATATTCCTCGTCCCATCCCTGCATCATATCACTTTTTCTAAAATGAGAATTGCTGGATTGAAGAGGGGAAATTATACCCCTTTAATAATAAGGAATTACTTTACCTCCTTACCTCTCTTTCTACATAATTATGCTGTATTATAAGAAAGTACCCAATTAGTTGTTTCTTAGTAATATACAAGGGTCTACTATTTCCTTGTTCGGTAGGGTATAATTTTCCCTTCTCTTTCACAACCGCCTCGTATCGTACCCTGGCATAGCGCTTCCCCATGACACCATCTGGTGTTATAATCATGTGCACCAAGGAAACACCTATGTATGAACAATGGCTCAACCGGCTTGATTCCCCGGATGCAGCATCCCGTTTGGGAGCACACTACGGTTCAGAGGGATTGGTAGCGGCCCGGCGCCGTTACCAATCCCTGATTACAGGGCTCCGTGCCTTAGTTCCTCCAATGAGACCGGAACAGCAGGAAAGCGCCGCCCAAATCCGCTTCTTTACCGCCCCTGGCCGCACTGAATTGGGCGGAAACCATACCGACCATAACCACGGCAAGGTCCTGGCCGGCTCTGTCCAGTTGGATGTGGCTGCGGCGGTCCTGCCCCGGGAGGATAAACAGGTGATCTTTCGCTCTACCGGGTACCCGGATGTGCGAATCGATCTGGCGGACCTCAGCCCCAGGACCTCTGAGCGGGGAACCACCGAGGCCCTGGTTCGAGGAGTTGCGGCGGAATTGGCTGCTCAAGGGCTTGCAGTCGGCGGTTTTACCGCGAATGCGGATTCCACCGTGCTGCCCGGTTCAGGCCTTTCCTCCTCAGCAGCGGTAGAGGTTCTTTTCGGCGCCATCTTTGACCAGCTCTATGGAGAAGGAACCCGTTCCGCCCTGGAACTCGCCAAGATTGGGCAAAAAGCGGAGAATGCGTATTTCGGGAAACCTTCAGGCTTGATGGACCAAATCGCCTGTGCTTACGGGGGAGCGGTGCTCATAGACTTTGCGGACGAACAGGAGCCGAACGTCAAGCCGGTCCGGATAGACCTGGAATCTTCCGGCCTCTGTCTCGGCGTGGTAAATACCCGGGGAAGCCATGCGGACCTCACCCCCGAATACGCCGCCATCCCGGAAGAGATGAAGGCGGTGGCCCGGTTTTTTGGCAAATCAGTGCTCCGAGAATTGGATAGGGAGACCCTCGTGGCCCGGGCTGAATCAGTCCGAAAAGCCGCAGGGGACCGGGCTTTCCTGCGGGCCTTACATTTTTTCAATGAAAATCACCGGGTGGATGGTATGCACATCGCTCTAGAACAGGCGGACGCCGCTTCTGGGGAAGCGCGGAGCGCGGCCTTGAAGCAGTACCTTCGCCGGGTCAACGAATCCGGGGATTCCTCTTGGGAACTGTTGCAGAACCTCTATACCCCCCATGATCCTCGGGAGCAGGGACTGGCCCTGGCCCTGACTCTAACCCGGGCCTTTTTTGACTTTTTAAAAAAACCAGGGAAAGCCCCGGTTCCACTCTGGGCCTGCCGAGTACATGGGGGAGGGTTTGCCGGAACTATCCAGGTGTATATACCCCGGGAGTACCAGGATTCCTATAGGGTCGCCCTGGAATCGGTCTTTGGCCCTGGGGCGTTCACCCCTTTGAGGATCCGGCCTCTAGGAGTAGCTACCTGGGTATAGTAGTAATTTTTGAATATATACCGTCTATTTTTTTATACATTGAGCGGATTCCCTCGGCTCAGAGTGGGGGGCGCGAAAAACTCTTGACCCACGATTCTGTGAAAAACGGCACCTATGCAGGGGATCCCCTATATAGGTGCGTTAAAATTGAGTATATAGGAGTTGTAGGAACTACTGAGGGGGCGGTATACCCCTTCCAAGCGGGTAGGTGTTAATCTTGGTATACAATTTGCTACTAAATATAGTATGATGAAAACAGTGCATGTATTAAAAAGTGATGTGGTTATGGTTCGAGGGGCCGGTATGATCCGGGGTAGTCTGGAACTCAAGGAGCTTAAGACAGAAGTTATTAGAAAATCCATACACTTTCTTATAGCCCTCAGTCCCAGCATGGCGGCGATAAACCGGCCGGTTACGGTGATCCTGCTCATGCTGGGTACCTTGCTGTATACCTATATGGAAAACGCCCGGCTTGCCGGCATGGAAATTCCCCTCATTTCTTCGTTGACGAATAGGGCTTCCCGTTCACGGGATAGGGGGCATTTTGTCTTAGGGCCGGTTACCCTGGGTATCGGTTCCTCCCTGGCGTTGCTCTTGTACCCCTCCCCAGCGGCCTCCATTGCGATATATGCCTTAGCCTTCGGTGACGGATTCGCCAGCTTAGTGGGGAAACTCTTAGGACGGATTCGCCCGGCTTTTCTTTTAGGGAAGAGTCTTGAAGGCTCCACCGCCTGTTTCGTGGCGGTGTTTTTTGCCGCCTATCAATGCTCCTATAATTACAAAACCGCACTGGTCGCTGCATTAAGCGCCACGGTGGTGGAAGCCCTTCCGCTGGATGACTACGATAATCTGGCGATTCCCATTACCGTGGGGCTGGCGGTACAGTTTGCAGGCCTGGGTTAAGCAGGGAGCGGGGCGCGTTATAGAGCGGCTCCTCCTTTTTTCTTGAACCAGCCGGTGGTGAAGGGATTAAGCGTAACCCCCACATCGTAGGTATCCACCCCTTCAGCGCGTTTCAGTTTATGGGCCGCCAGGTAGGTGAGGGGGGTCATCAGTACTTCAACGGTACACTTAAAAAGATAGTTGGTGAACACCAGGGTAGCAAAGAGTTCCCACCCAAAAACCCCGGTGAGGCTTGCAATCAGCACAAAAACTACACTGTCCACCAGCTCTCCCAGCAGGGTGCTTCCGATGGTCCGTACCCAGAGCATCCGGCCCTGCATGAGGACTTTCATGCGGGATAAAACCGCAGCATTGGAAAATTCCCCCATCCAATACCCCAGGATGCTTGCCAAGGCAATGCCGCCGGTACTCATGCCCCCCAGAATCGCGTCAAACGCGGCGCTTCCCGCATAGGATTCCCAGGTTGCTTCCCCAGGGAGGATGCGGAGGAGGAAAAAGACCCCCCATGCCAAGGCCAGCGTGGCAAACCCGGTCCAGATAACCCTGCGGGAAGCCTGGAAGCCGTATACTTCGGTGAGCAGATCCCCAAACACATAGGACAGGGGAAAGAGCAGGGTTCCGCCGTCAAAAGCCAGGGGAATACCGAACAGGGAAAACCCCAGGTCCAGGATCTTCGCGGAAGAGGCCACATTGCTTATAAGCAGGATCGCCACGAAGAAGGCCATCACCTGGTCCAGATACAAAAAACGAGGTACATTCCCTGTCTTTGAAGTCATATAAACCATCCTTGTTTTGATAAGGCGGGTGGAGCTAGGATACCGCCCTCCAAAGCCCTTGAGCTTTGGTATAAAAAAATGAGGAAGCAGCGTACTGGTTAAGCCGCTTCTTCTATAATGAGACAGTTCCAAAATGTCAGATTTTGGAACGGCAACCTTGAAAAACGCAGTTTCGTCGAACCACAGGTTCGCAGGCTTTAGCCTACGAACCTGCAAGAGCTGGTTCCATTGGACCGGAGGTCCGCAATAACCGATTTTGGAACCAGCTCATATAGCTAAACTATCTCAAACTACCCTAGACCCACTTGATAAGACCGGAACGATAGGGATGAACCAGCGCGTCATGTTTGGGGAGGATTCGTACGGTGTGTCCCTGAAAGCCGGTGTCCACACATTCTATCCGCACCTGATAGCGGTAGCAATTTCCCTCATGCCCTATCGGCCTCATCTCGTTCCGCCGGGCGTGTTCAATGGCGTTACTCTGATTCGATACCGAGCCGTGGTAGAGTTCGACCAATAAGTCATCCGGGGTGAGCAAACCCAGATCAATGGAAGCGGTAACCGTGAGGGAATCCCCCGCTGCATCACCCGTCTTGCATTGGAATCAATGCTCACGATTTGCAAACTTTCCCAACACGAACGGAGTCTCTGAAAATAGACGGCCAAGGATTTTGATTCTCCATACTCATCCTTAACGATCCGGCGGTAGTTCTTTAAGGCCGGAAAGTAGAACTGCTTGGAATAATCCATCAGCATCCGGTGACTGGACATGGATTGGCCTATCTCCTGCATGGAAGCCTTCATCCGCCGGATCCATTCCCGGGGCAGTCCATCTCGGCCCCGCTGATAAAAGAGGGGGATGATATCCCGTTCCAAGAGATCATAGAGGGCCTTGCTTTCCACATCATCCTGCAGATTCGTATTTTCGTATTGTTCCCCCTGCCCAATGGCCCAGCCGACTTCGGGGTTATACGCCTCATCCCACCAGCCGTCCAGAATAGAGCAGTTGAGCACTCCGTTCATAGCAGCCTTCATGCCACTGGTTCCTGAAGCCTCCAAAGGACGCCGGGGGGTATTGAGCCATACATCCGCTCCGCTCGTAAGATACCGGGCCACGGTCATATCGTAGTTTTCCAAGAAGACGATACGGCTGGTAACATCGTATTTTTCCGCAAAATGGATGATCTCCCGGATGAGTTCCTTTCCGGGCATGTCCATCGGGTGGGCTTTTCCGGCGAATATGAGCTGTACCGGCCGATCATTGTCTTTAACCAGTCGGAGGAGCCGTTCCGGGTCCCGGAGCAGGAGGTTCCCCCGCTTATAGGTGGCAAAACGCCGGGCAAAAGCCAGGGTCAGGGCATAAGGGGAGAGGGCATCCTCGGCCTGTTCAATCCGCCGCTTCACCGCGCCGGTGTGGGTAATGTAGTCCCGGATCCGTTCCCGGGCAAAGGCCACCAGCCGTTCCCGCCGGCGCTCATGAGTACGCCACAGTTCCTCGTCGGAAATCCGGTCCATCCGGTTCCAAATGGCTAGGTCCGTGGGGTCCTCTTCAAAATGAAGCCCAAAGTACCGGTCCAAGAGGTCGGTCATCACATTGGAAACCCAGGTTCGGGGATGTACCCCGTTGGTAACATGCCCGATAGGCACCTCATCCAGGGGCAGTCCCGGCCATAGGTCCTTCCACATATATCGGGACACCTCCCCGTGCAGCCGGGCCACGCCGTTGGCATAGGCTGCCAGCTTGATGGCCAAAACCGTCATACAGTAGGTTTCGTGATCATCATTGGGATGAATCCGGCCCAGGGCGAGGAAGTCTTTCCAGGATATACCCAGAATTTCCGGCCAGGAACGGAAGTATTTCTCCATAAGCCCAATGTCAAACCGTTCATTCCCCGCAGGGACCGGGGTATGGGTGGTAAAAATATTGGTAGGCCACACCGCTTCCTTAGCCTCGTCAAAGGTAAAGCCCTGTTCCTGCATGAGTTCCCGGATTCGTTCCAGTCCCAGGAACGCCGAATGGCCTTCATTCATGTGGGTTGCCGCAGGATTGATCCCCAAGGCCCGGAGCGCACGGATGCCCCCGATTCCTAAGAGGATTTCCTGCTGAATCCGGGTTTCCTTATCCCCTCCATAGAGGGCGGCAGTAATGTTCCGGATATCCGGGGCATTTTCCTCGATGTTCGTGTCCAGGAGGTACAGGGAAATACGGCCCACCTTGACTTCCCAGATCTGGGCAACCGCAATCCGGTTGGAGAGATCCACAGTGATCTTCAAGGGTTCGCCGTTTCTCCCGATCTTCCGTTCCACCGGCATATTGTACCAGTCGTTTTCAGGGTAACTTTCCTGCTGGAAGCCATCGGCATTGAGGACCTGCTTAAAATAGCCCTGCCGATAGAGCAGCCCGATACCCACCAGGGGAAGCCCCATATCCGAGGAGGTCTTCAAGTGATCCCCTGAGAGGATGCCCAGACCTCCGGAATAAATGGGCAGGGAAACATCCATGCCGTATTCCATGGAGAAATAGGCAACCACCTCCTTCCGGGATCCGCGATACCAGGCAGGGCCCTTTTTATATTTGAGGAATCGGCGGTACACTTCCTCAAGGGCGGCTAAATACGAGTCATCCTTGGCTGCCTGCGCGAGCCGTTCTTGACTGACCATACCTAAGGCCCGAATCGGACTCTGCTGAGATTGCAGCCACGCATCATAATCCAAACGGATAAAGAGCTGGACCGCATCAAAATTCCAGGAAAGCCAGAGATTACGGGCTATTTCTTCCAAGGGTTTTAAAGCATTGGGAAGTTTCGGTTTAACGGTATACGTAGCAATTTTCATATATTTAGTGTATGAGGCAATCGTAATATTGTCAATCGAGTCTAGCCAGGAAGACCGCAGGAGAGTCGCAAAACCAGGGATTTATGAAGAAAATTCCCCGGATTTCACCCATTAATACGAATTTTTGTACGCCCTTCTTATCCTAATCCATGAAATCCGCATCATCGGTGGATAAAAAAAATAAAAATTCCCCGGATTTCATCCATAGTTACGATCAATAAAAAGGATGCTGAATAAGAGAACGTCCGGGTAATCGGTGGATATCATTTTTTATGCGTCTAGCCGGTCCCCCGCTCGGCAATAGCGGCGCCGTTGTGCCGAATAAACCTGACCCCTGCGTAATACGGAAAAGGAACGCCGGTTAAAATCCCCGTTTTCAATGACGATCGCTGCTGCCGTCCCCGCCCAAGAGAACCCGAATCGCCCCTCGTGAAGCGCATATCCGTACCACTAACAAGCGCCCCAACCGGGGCGTACACCCTTTTACCTAACTAAGCGCAGGTCCTGGGAAAAAAATAGAAAAAATGAGAAAAATTTAGAAAAGAAGCATGAAATCATTGAAATACAAGACCGTTATCTGTCCGAGCTGGAGGATACTGTTATACCGGCGTAAGAGTTCCGCCTTTATCATGTCTTCGTGGGCTTGGCGCAGTTCTTCCGCGGTATGGGCGCTGAAATACGCGGAGGCGATGTTCCTGAAGTCCTGTATCTTGGAGTCCAACTCTTCCGCAAAGGCCCGGTCCTCCGGCGCATAGGGGAAGGCGATGGAAAGCACCACGGTCATAGGCGGGCTATCCGCGGTAACCACCCGAAACCGGCCAATACCGGTAAACATGCCGGTCCCTGCCGGGATTTGTTCCTGGCGCTTCTGGGGCGTAAAGGACGGCAGCCTCGGCAGGGTGACCAAAGGACGTATGCCCCCGTTCCGAAAGACCAGGGCATAGACCGTTACCCCCGCAAGCACCAGGATTAAAGCGAGCAGCAGGATCAGGAGGATCCGATAGAGGATCCCCCCCATGAGGGACCCTCCCTTGAGCGGAGGCTTGGCTTGAGATTTTTCAGGGGGATGTACTGCTTTGGGCGTCTGGTTCATGGCGGTTCCCTCAGATCCTGCAAGCCGTTAGGCCAAGCCAATCTCCGCTTCCTCGAAACGCCTGAGTACCGCCAGATGTACTCCGGTAACCGTAGCCAGGTAATCCGCGTCTTTGGCGATATAAAAGATGAACTGGATCTGACAGGTGTTTCCGCCGATGCTCACCAGCCCTGCCGCAGGATTGCCGCCGGTTCCCTCCACCGTAGACCCGATTTCCCGCAACAGTACCAGGGCCTGCTCGATTTTTTCCCGGCCTGAACTGGTTTTTACCGCCAGGGTGTGCGTTACCTGGATGTTCGGCGCAGCGGTGATGTTCTCAATCGGGCTGGACGCGAAGATGCTATTGGGAATGATCACCGTGCGATTTTCCAGGGTCCGCAGCCTGCTGGTCCTCAGTCCCATCTCGGTGATCACCCCCTCATGACCGGCGATCTTGATCCGATCGTTCAGGGAGAAGGGCCGATCCACAAACACCGTGATGGAGCCGAAGCAGTTGGACAGGGTGTCTTTGGATGCCAGGGCGAGGGCCGCGCCGCCCAAGCCTAAGCCAGCCATGAGGGCGCTGACATTGTAGCCCAAGGTTCGCAGGATAAGCACCCCGGCAATAACCCCAATCAGGGTCTTAGAGAATTTCCTGAGCAGGGGCTGCAGATCCGTTGCTTTGTTCATGCGGGGATCCGCATCCTTGACCGGAACAGCGCCGCATATCAGGGTGTCAACGAGCCGCGCTGCACCCCAGGAGAGGATCACAATACTGAGGGAAGCCACGATCCGGTCAACCCAGAGCCGTGGGGTTTCACGTAGCTCCAGCAAGCTCAAGCCGTAAGCGATACCCCCCAGGGTAACCATCCAGGTGAGGGGCCGCTTCGCGGTGAGGAGGATCCGATCATCCAGGGGATGCTTTGTTTTACTGCAGACCTGTTTTACGATGCCCGATAGGATCAGGGAGCAGAGCTTTCCCCCAAGAAAACCCCCAGCCATGCAGCCCAGGGCCAGGAGCCATTGCCGCGCCTCATTTCCCCCGATTTCGGTCTGTAAGAATTCCTGCATGCTGCTCCCTCCCCAGGGCTTCAGGACTCCAGCTCATCCCGCCGGGAGATAACCCGGGAAATAAGCCCGTAACGGACCGCTTCTTCCGCGGTCATCCAATAGTCCCGGTCCGTGTCCTGTTCCACCTGGCTAAAGGGCGCGCCGGTCTCCGCAGAGATGAGGAGGTTTATCTTCTCCCGCAGTTTGTCCAGCTCCCGTGCATGGATTTCAATATCCGTAGCGACCCCCCGGATCCCTGAAAGGGGCTGGTGGATGAGGTAGTGGCTATTGGGCAGCCCCACCCGCTGGTTCCGGGGACTGGCAAGCTGAATGATGGCTGCGGCGCTGGCTACTAGGCCCATGCCGATGGTCCATACAGGAGGCTTCACAAAACGGATCATATCGAAGATCGCGAATCCCGCATCCGCATCTCCCCCGGGGGAATCAATAAAGATACGGATCGGCTCCTCTCCCATATCCTCCAAGAGGAGGAGCTGCCGGATGGTCCGTTCTGCCAGGTCTTTTTTTATGTCACCGGACAGCAGTATGGTCCGGGTTTTAAGCATCTTGTTTAACAGGGGGTCCTGTTCTGATTTCACGGATTTTTCCGTAGCCTCTTCCGCAGGTTCTTCGGTACACCCGTTCTTGTTATAGCAGCCGAGCGGGAGGCTATACCTTGTTCGCATTGCGTATCTCCTCATAATAGCTTTTACTATACAAGCACCGGGGCAGATAATCAATTACCAGGGTCAACAGGTTTTTTTCTTTTTTTCTATAAATTAGCCATAGGCCGCGTCGGCCACCGATACGGATCGTTCCACAGGAACGGTCCATTCCCCTGGGGGACCTGAGCTGGACTTTTTCGGGGCTTACGGCTCATAAGCAGAAGCAGGGGAGGGGTATAGAAAAAGCCCCTCAGGTGCTATGGGTTTATCCTGATCCCATCGGTCGCGAACCCTTGCAATGTATAGGTGATTATGGTATGTATAAGGCTTTGTATGCACTACCCTGGTGGCTCGTGCGGAAGGAAACAGTATGGAGACCTCTTGGAAAAAAAACGTCGCGTTCTTTTTAAGCGGACAAGCCCTCTCCCTCTTCGGTTCGTCTTTGGTTCAGTATGCCATAGCATGGCACATTACCCTGGAAACCCAATCAGGGTCTATGATGACCATTGCGGTCATTATCGGATTTATCCCCACCTTTGTAATGTCGCCCGTGGGCGGGGTTCTGGCGGATCGGTATAACCGGAAATGGGTGATAACCCTTGCCGACGGGGTTATTGCCCTGGCTACGCTTATACTGGCTATCCTTTTTATCTTAGGATACACCTCCGTTTGGCTGCTCTTTGTCTTTTCAGGTATCCGGGCCTTGGGTACGGGGGTGCAAACTCCGGCGGTAAATGCCCTGATTCCCCAGATTACCCCGCAGGAACAGTTGGTGCGGGTCAACGGTATAAACAGTACCATTCAGTCTATTACGATGGTAGCGGCTCCCGCACTCAGCGGGGTCATGCTTACCTTCGCCTCTATTGAAGCGCTTTTCTTTATAGATGTGTTTACCGCAGCTATTGGTATATGCCTGGTCTTTTTGTTCGTCCAGGTTGCTTCTCCAGTTGCAATCGCATCGGATGCCGCAACACCCCCCTCAAACTATGTGCGGGATATTAAAGAAGGATTTGCGTATATACGGCGGCATGGTTATGTTCTGCGGATCTGCCTGCTTACCGCTGGTTTTCTCTTTGCGGCTACCCCGATGGCGTTTTTGACTATTTTGCAGGTAACCCGGAAGTTTGGGGCCGAAGTATGGCGTCTTACGGCCAATGAAATTGTTTTTTCCTCCGGTATGATCCTGGGCGGTATGATCATCAGTACCTGGGGAGGCTTCAAGAACAAGGTGTATTCTATGGCGCTTTCCTGCGCGCTCTGCGGCGTAGGATCCGTATTGCTGGGACTTATGAGCGATTTTACGCTCTATCTGGTGTGTATGGGCAGCCTTGGGGTCGTGATGC
>JAISPY010000263.1 GCA_031274565.1 Treponema sp. | reverse complement strand
CCCCCCCCCCCCGCGCTCGCCGGCGGGGCGGGCGCGGCCCGCCGCCCCCGGCGCCCCCGGCGCCCCCCCCCCCCCCCCCCAAGCACAGGAGAATAATCGTTCAATACCATATAAAACTCCTTGTGGTCTGTATCAGCGGACCTGCCGCGCCCGCTCATGCAGAAGTATGACGTCTATGTCTATCAAGCCCACTCCGCTGAGCAATCCCGACAAATCAGTCCCTGCGGGGACTGTACACCGTGCTTCTAAAAGGGGAACGGTTTGGAGACATAGTTTTTTATACAACCCCCTGCGGACTTAGTCAAGTACTTTTTTCCCCAAGCAATGGCATGTACGCTGGAAATAGATTACCTGGAATATAGATCACCAAGAAATGGGTTAAACGAAGGGTGTTACGCTAAAGGGTCTCCGGGGGCGAGGGCCAGGCGCCTTTTCCTGCCTTTGATCCGGTTCCTCCCATCGGGTATCATCCACCTATGGAGCGCAACCACAGCTATTCCGCCCTGGTGCTGAGGACCCGGCCTTTCGGAGAGTCCAACCGGGAGGCATGGTTCTTAACCCGGGAAGAAGGCATCCTCACCGCCACGGTCTTCGGCGGCCCCAAGAGTAAATTCCGCGCCCTCGTCTCCCCCTTTCACCAGGGAAGGCTCTGGGTCTATCACCAGCCGGTCAGGGATTCCCGGAAGCTCACTGATTTCGATGTCCAATCCTGGAGACCCGGGATCCGGGAACAGTACCAGCGGACCATGACCGCAGGAGCGGTGGTGGAAACCATCCTGGATTCCCTCGGCAGCGGCGGAAACTGGCCCTGGGCCTCGGACCTGGCCAATGGAACCTTGGACGCCCTGGATGGAGCGGACGAAGGCGCCTGCATCAGGGTCTTCATCCATTTTCTCTGGAACTGGCTCTTGCTCATGGGGCTGCGGCCGGATGGAGTCTCCCCGGACGGGACGTATGGAGAGTGGGCGGTCCTTGGTCCTGGGGCGCGGCACTGGTTCAGGGCCGTAGAAAACCTGGAGCCATCTCAGGCGGTCCGGTATACCCTGGATCCCCTATCCCTCAACCAAGCCAAGGCCCTGACCATGGGCCTCATGGCCCGGGCCATAGGCAAACGGCCCGCAAGCTGGGATAGGCTGTGAGGGGCTTGGTTATTTTGGAACTGCCTCATTTAAATGCCGCGATAAAATGCAACATCCGTTCAGAGAACACATCTAACGTCTTTAATTGTTGTGGCGTTTTGGTCAACTTATAGGACGCATTGGCGTCTTTTTCCATACTTACCAGATTTCCCGCTTTACCGGTTACCACATCGGCTTTTGACCATACGCCAAAATATAAATTCGCCGGTGATACGCCTAAACAAAGCAAAGCATCATAGGGACGATGATAGCGAATATGATTAAATTGAAAGTGCATGGCGGTATCTTCGGTGGCTGTTTTAAGCTCAAATTGTACGTTATTTATTGCTATATCCCAAGGACTTTGTGTTACCCGCTCTCCCAAAGCATTGGTAGGGAATTGGCAAATAAACCCTAACTCGCTACAGAATTTTTCAATAAAAGCTTGTCCTACCGTGCCAACTTTCGTATTTGAAAGCGTTTTCACCCCGCCAAATAAAGCGTTCGTCCATTTTGAATCATTACTATGCTCCTGCAGGGTTGCTAAAAAAATACGGTTATAATCTGTCATCAGTATACCCCTTATCAGTTAGAACTTTCTCTATATGATACCTACTGATATGCCGGCAGTTATGAGCGGCTAAATTACTATATTCATTCCAATCGGCAGCATCTAATACTTTTGTTACCCGTTCTTTTTCTTGCTTTACAATGATTCCATAGCCGCATACATAGCGGACCGCAGAAAAATCGGTTACTAAATGAGGCTGTCGGTCATAATATGTTCGTTGCAGAAAAAAATCAGCTTTTTCCATTTTCTGTTTGCCGCACAATCGTTCTTTACGCATATCAACCGTAAAAATATCAACCCACGTATTACAGGTTTTCTTTTTTATGTCGATTTGTTTTCCCTTTTTCCATATCTGAAACAGCGTATTTATCATACATTTTGTACCATTTGGAGTATAAAAACTATCTTTAGGTAAAATCTCTGAATAAACAAGTTCCATTGTTTTAATTCGGTGTTTTGGACTGCCCTTCCCGTCACTCTGAAAAGCCATGGGCAAAATCATACCAATATAATCAGAAAAAAGTGACGCATGCTGCATAAAAGCCAAAGCAAGCCATGCCCGATATCCAAAAGGTGGGTTTCCTATACAAATATATTTTTCATCCTCCGGGATAGTATTTGCATAAAACAAATCACCTTGTTCCCATACCGTAGCGGGCCGAGATGGATACCATGATAAAAAATCTTGTTTCCCTATACCTTCAGCTAAGGGCATTAAATCAAATCCGATACGCTTTTTATGCTGCAGTAAATCAAAAAACGCTCCATTTCCCGCCGCAGGTTCTATAAACGTATAATCGGCTAGGTCTATTGCCTGTTTTTGGAGGTATGATAGGAATAGCTCATAACATCGCTTCGCGACTTCAGGCTTAGTAAAGAACTGATCCAGACCTACGGTTTCTACAGTAACCCATCCAGGAATATACGGATTGTTTTTCCATGCTTGATTGCGTTTTTTGATGATTAATGCTTCTGCGGCGCTCATCCCTTCGTCTCTCGATACAACTATACCCCGCCGTATACCCCGCGTCAAGTTTCGTGGACAGGGCCGGCGCATATAAACAAAAGAGTCCGCGAATGACGCGAATTAACGCGAATTAGGGAATGACCACCGTGCTTAATGCACAAAAATGAGCGTAATGAGCGGGTATAACGATAAAAAATCCACCGATTACGCTGATTGAGGACCCGTGCAGCAATACCATGGCTGCACGGGTCCTTAACGGATTTTAGAACGTGATTCCTTCTTAATCCGTGTAATTCGTGGACAAAAATTTTGATATGCGCTGGCCCTGGTTTCGTGGATGATCCTGCCCTTGTACAGTCCCCCATGACAGGTTATGATTAGGAAAAAATAGAGGAAAATAGGGTATGCGTACGGTAGATATCATCATGGATAAACGGAACGGTAAGGAACTGAGCCGGGAAGCGCTCAGCTTTTTGATCCGCGGCTATGTGGCCGGGGAAATCCCCGCTTACCAGATCGCGGCCTGGGCTATGGCGGTGTTCTTTCAGGGGATGAGCACCGAGGAGACTGCGGCCTTAACCGAGGTGATGCTCCAATCCGGCGGGCGCTTCGATTGGTCCGGTATAGCAGGGCCTTTTGTGGATAAACACTCCACCGGCGGGGTGGGGGATAAGACTAGCCTCATCGTGGCTCCCCTGGTCGCGTCGTTGGGGATAAAGGTTCCCATGATGTCAGGCCGGGCGTTAGGTCATACCGGCGGTACCCTGGATAAACTGGAGGCCATTCCCGGATACCGGACCGGCCTGCAGGAGGAAGAAATGCGGGAAATCCTCTGCAAAACCGGCTATGCCATGACCAGTCAGACTGCTGCTATGGTCCCCGCAGATCGGCTGCTCTACGCGCTCCGGGATGTAACCGGTACAGTGGAATCCATCCCCCTCATCACCGCCAGCATCTTGGCAAAAAAAGCCGCTGAAGGGGCAAACGCCCTGGTCCTGGATGTCAAATACGGGTCCGGCGCGTTCATGCAGGATCCTGCGGCAGCGGAAGCCCTTGCCCACTCCTTGGTTACCACCGGGGCAGCCCTGGGTATGCGGATCATTGCCCTGCTCACGAACATGGACGAACCGTTGGGAACCAGGGTGGGGAATTTCTTGGAAGTGGAAGAGAGCCTGGACTGCCTGGAGGGAACCGGAGCCGAGGACCTTATGGAGATAAGCCTGGAACTGGCAGCCCGGATGATCCTGTTGGGCGGAAAGGCCCAGGACCCGGCGGAAGGCCGCAGGCGCTGCGAAGCTGCCTTGGCAAGCGGTAAACCCCGGCAGTTTTTCTTAGACAATATCCGCTGCCAAGGGGGGGACCCGGAGCAGTTCCTCGCGATGCGGGGGAAGTACCGCTCAGAGTTTACCGCGGATATCCGGGCTTCCCAGGGGACCTTCATTGCCCGGATTGACGCGCGGAAGATAGGCCACGCCGGAATCAGCTTGGGGGTGGGGCGAGACCATACCGAAGACCCGGTGAGTCCTACCGCGGGGGTGCAATTCCATAAAAAGCGGGGAGACCCGGTCTCCCCAGGGGACCGGATCATGACCGTATGGGCTAAGGACGCAGCCTCCTTACAGGCGGCTCTCCCGGAACTGCAGGATGCGGTGGAATACGCGGCAACTCCGCCGGCCCCCCGGCAGTTGGTATTAAAAGAACTTACGGTTCTTTCTAATCATACTAAAGAACAGAATTGAGGATACCACAACGGCATGAAATGGGAAAAAAAAGACATACCCCAGGATATGGTGAAGCATCTCGCCGCGCAGTACGGCTGTGATCTCTTGACCGCCTCCATACTCCTCAGACGAGGTATCATCCAGGGAGAAGATATCCGGTACTTCCTCGAAACAGACCTCCGGCATTTACGGAACCCCTTTGAACTGCCGGGGATGGAAGACGCGGTGGACCGGATCCTCGCGGCAAAAGAAGAGGGAGAAAAGGTCCTGGTCTTTGGGGACCGGGATGTGGACGGCATCACGAGCACGGTTTTGGTTACGAGCTTCCTCAGCAGCATCGGTATGGATGTAAGCTGGCGGCTTCCCATGGGGGATGACCCCTACGGCCTCTCCCTCAAGGCGGTGGAGGACTTTGCCGAGGCTTCCGGTACCCTCATCATCACCGTGGACTGTGGAATCTCCAACCACGGGGAAATCAAGCGGGCCAATGAACTGGCTATCGACGTGATCATCACCGACCACCACAACCCCCAGGAAGAACTACCCCCGGCCCTGAGCATCGTGAACCCCAAGCTGGGGCCAGCCGATGGTTTCAAGGATTTGGCGGGCTGCGGAGTGGCGTATAAACTGGTTTCCGCCCTGCGGTTCGCCCTCAAGAGCGAGCTTTACGGTCAGCCCATCTGCCTGCTCCATATCCGGCCCACCAACGACGCCTACAGTATTGAGATCGCCAAGATGCGGAACCTGGCGGTGATTGATAGGCTGATTGAAACGGTGATTCCCGGGATGGTGAGCATTACCGGGACGAGGCTCCCCAGTTTCCTTGAGGGTCAGCAGATCTTAGTCTGGGATGCGGTCCTGCAAAAGAAGCACCTCGCCAAGATCTTCGGCCCTGATCTGGATGTGCAGATGCTGGACATTGCTCCGGAAATCGGGAAGAGTATCCCCCCAGTCGCGGGGAAGAGCCTCTTACGGGGTAAGGAACTCTCCCGGATCGCCCGGTATTCCAGTAAGGAACTGAGTGAACTGGATGTGTTTATCAGCCTCTTTACCTCGTTTATCCAGCGTCGGGAGAACCATTTTAGCCCGGAAGACGCCGCGGATCTCCAGTTGGTCAGCGTTGGGACCATCGCGGACATCATGCCCCTCAAAGATGAAAACCGGATCATTGTCCGCGCGGGCCTTGAGGCGCTCCAGAAAAATCCCCGGCAGGGACTTTCGGACCTGCTGTTTAAGCTGGGCCTTGCGGGCCGGCCGCTGGGGACCGTGGATATTTCCTGGCAACTGGGTCCTGCCATTAATGCTGCGGGCCGTATGGGAAAACCGGATAAGGCCGCGGCGCTGCTCCTTGAAAAGGACCCCATGCGGCGGGATACGCTGGCGGGGGAACTCATCGCCATGAACGAGGAGCGGAAGAAGCTTGGGGAGAAGGCCTGGACCATCGTAGAACCCTTGGCTGCGGAAAGCCTCAAGACCTACGGGGGAAAACTGGTCCTGGCCCATGGGGAGGCAATCTATCGGGGCATTACCGGGATCATGGCCAACCGCCTGGTGAACCGGTTTGATGTGCCTGCCATCGTGGTATCCTTTGGGGAGGATACCCTGACCGGTTCCCTCCGTTCGACCCGGGGCCTTGATCTGCGCCCCTTGCTGGAATCCTGCGCGGATCTGTTCATCGACTGGGGGGGGCACAACTATGCTGCGGGTTTCAGCTTGGAGCGGGCTAACTGGGAACCCTTCCTGGAGCGGCTGAAGATCACCGTCCGAACCCTGGAATTTACGGAGCAGGAAGCCGAAGCGGTTCTCAGGGTGGACGCGGAGCTGCCCCGTTCCTATCTCACGCCGGAACTGCTCAAGGTGATAGACCGTTTCGAGCCTTATGGGACCGGCAATGAACCGCTTGCCTTCATGGCACGGGATATTACGGTAACGGATATAAGTTTCATGGGGAAGACCGAAGCGAAACACGTGAAACTCACCCTAGACGCGGGAAAACACAAATGGCCTGGGATCTATTGGCAGGCCGCAGAGAAGGTGAAACGGGATTTTGATATACACGATCAGGTGGACCTGGTGTTCAAGGTTTCCCGGAACTGGTTTAACGGCATGGAAACCCCCCAGCTTATGGTGAGTGATTTACGGCG
>JAISPY010000255.1 GCA_031274565.1 Treponema sp. | reverse complement strand
AGCGGGGGCGATTATGCCTGAAGCGGTGAGGCGGGCGGCGTTAGGCGCGGGTCTGTACGTGATAGAGCAATCGGGGGATACGGTTAGGATAGAGGAACCGCGACAGATACGCAGTTGGTGAGGGTTGCGGGCTGACCTACGGTCCGGCAGAGTACTGGGGGTGGCGCTATACCCCCCGGGTGGACCGCCGTCCCAGGGAACGCCGGTGTTTAGAACCTGAAGATATGATAAATCTATGCGATTACCGGGTAGGGGTTCGGAAAAACACCCCCCCAGCGTGAGCCTGGACAGCAATGACCCCGGGAATCCGAATAACAGCGGACCCTACCGACCGCAGCCGGTTGATCCTGCTCTATGGAATTACAATGTGGAGAATAGGGGATTCGAACCCCTGGCCTGTAGATTGCGAACCTACCGCTCTACCAACTGAGCTAATTCCCCAAGGCTTGCCGTTCATCACGCTACTTTTTATAACTTTAGCAACTATGAAAAAAGAGATCAAGAGGGTATACCGCTTTTTTTGAATTTTTTTGAGATTGATTTTGAGATTGAGGGGGGAAGTATATGCTGAGGAATAACCCTCTACGGGTATAGGCGGCGAATGCCCTTTTGTATTAGGATGAATCTATGGAAACCCTTGGATATTATAACGGAATAATCGGTCCCCTGGAGGAGTTGCGGATACCCATGAACGACCGGGCATGTTGGTTCGGGGATGGGGTCTATGATGTGAGCATCTGTGCACAGTATACCATCTTCGCTTTGGATGAACATATTGACCGGTTTTTTAACAGCGCTGCGTTGCTGTACATGACTCCCCGGATAAGTAAACCGGAATTGGCGGAACTCTTGAATACCTTGGTGCGTAAGCTTGACAGTCCAACCCAGTTCGTGTACTGGCAACTGACCCGAGGCACGGCTCCGCGAATCCATACATTCCCGGAACACACGGCCCCCAATCTCTGGGTGACCCTCAAGCCGTTCACCTTACCGGATATTTATGGTAAGATAAAGCTCATTACCGTGGAAGATACCCGGTTCTTCCACTGCAACATCAAAACCCTCAACCTCTTACCCAATGTGCTGGCTAGTGAAAAGGCCAAACAAGCCGGATGTGCTGAGGCGGTGTTCCATCGAGGGAATCGGGTAACCGAATGTTCCCACAGCAATGTGTACATTCTCAAGGATGGCATCCTCCGTACCGCTCCTCTGGATAATCTGATCCTCCCGGGGATCTCCCGGGCCCATATAATCGTCCAGTGCGGCAAACTGGGCATCCCGGTGGATGAAACGCCCTTTACGATGGAGGAACTGTTCGCCGCGGATGAGATTATGATTTCCAGTACATCCTCCTTTTGTATGTCCGCCAGTCACCTCGACGGCTATCAGGTAGGGGGGAAGGCGCCGGAACTGTTGCGGCAGATTCAGGATGCCCTGTGGACGGAATTCCACCAGGTTACCGGAAGCGCTCTATGAAGTGGGGTTTATACGATAAGCATGGCATCCCCATAACTGTAGAACCGGTACTCTGCCTGGATCGCCGCCTGATACGCCGCCAGTATACGTTCCCGGCCCGCAAACGCGCAAACCAGCATGAGCAAGGTTGATTCAGGGGTGTGGAAGTTGGTAAACAGGGCATCCGCCACCTGGAAGGTATAGCCGGGATAAATAAAAAGCGCGGTGGCTCCTTCTCCCGGTTCAATGCCCCCGTGCTTCCAGGCAGACTCCAGGGTGCGGACACTGGTGGTCCCTACCGCGATGATCCTGCGACCCTCGGCCTTGGCCTGGGTAATCTGGTGCGCGGTGGGGGCGTCAATACTGAAGCGTTCCTTGTGCATGGGGTGATCCTCGATGTGCTCGGTTCGCACCGGGAGGAAGGTTCCCAGTCCCACATGGAGGGTGATAAAGGCACAGCCAATACCTTGGCGGGAAAGGGTGTCCAGGAGTTCCTGGGTAAAATGGAGTCCCGCAGTAGGCGCGGCCGTAGACCCAAGGGGTTTCGCGTATACCGTCTGATACCGTTCTCCGTCTAGGGGCATATCTCCCCGCTTGATATAGGGCGGCAGGGGAATATGGCCGTACCGGTCAAGCCAGGACTCATCCACAGGCCGGTCAAACTGAAGCATCTGGTAGGCGCCCTCTTTCCCGGTAATCTCCCCTTCCCTTCCCTCCTCAAAAACATACCGGCTTCCCACAGGGCGGCGTTTGCTCCGTTGAGCCATGGCGAGCCAGGTACGGTCATCCTGGTGGGGGAGGGGTTTTAAAAGAAGGAATTCCACCGGCGCGCCACTTGCCTTCGCGTTTCCTCGGATCCGGGCTTTTCGGACCTTAGTATTGTTAAACACCAAGAGGGACCCCGGTTCCAGCAGGGCTGCTAAGTCCGCGACCCGCTGATGCTTCACCCTTCCGGTACGCCGGTCCAGGACCATGAGCCGACTGCTTCCCCGTTCTTCCGGGGGAAACTGGGCGATGAGCTGTTGCGGTAATTCAAAAGAGAAATCCGTTCGTTTCATCTTTATCTTGCGTCAAGGGCTTGATCATCTGGAGGTGGGTGTATGCCCGATCCGTTACCATCCGGCCTCGGGTGGTACGCTGGAGCAGCCCGGCCTGGATGAGGTAGGGTTCATAGTAATCCTCCAGGGTATCCACCGCCTCTCCCACGGATATGGCCAGAGTTTCCGCACCCACCGGCCCGCCCTTATACCGCTCGATGATGATCCGGAGGATCTCCCGGTCGTACTGTTCAAGGCCCAAGGGGTCTATCGCAAGCCGGGTAAGCCCTTCTTGCACCACCGGAGGGGTAATGGCGCCGCCGGAAGCGCCTCCCAGGACCTGGGCGAAGTCCCGCATCCGCCGGAGCAGCCGATTGGCCACCCGGGGCGTCCCTCGGGAGGACTGTGCCAGGAGCGCCGCAGCCTCATCGTCGATGGGGATTTTGAGAATCCCCGCGGAACGCCGGATGATGGTTTCCATATCCTCCTGCTCGTAAAAGGAGAAACGGCAGCTTATCCCGAAACGGCTTACCAAGGGACTAGAAACATTCCCGGCCTTGGTCGTAGCCCCCACCAGGGTAAATGAGGGGATCGGGATCCGGATGGTCCGGGCGCTGGGGCCTTGGCCGATGATCCAGTCCAACTCATAATCCTCCATGGCGATATACAGCATTTCTTCCATGACTGGTTTGAGCCGGTGTATCTCATCAATGAAGAACACCGTCTTCTCGGTTATCGTGGTGAGGACCCCGGCGAGGTCTTTCGGCTTATCCAGGGCCGGAGCGGAAGTTACCTTGAAATCCGCGCCCAGTTCATGGGCCACCACCTGGGCGAGGGTGGTCTTTCCCAATCCCGGCGGGCCAATCAGAAAGAGATGATCCAGACTTTCGTTCCGCTCTTGAGCGGCGGCAATGAAGATGGCCAGGTTTTCCTTCATCGCGGCTTGACCTATAAATTCCTTGAGAGTCCGGGGCCGCAGGGAAACGTCCCGTTCATCTTCGGGGAGCGATTTCTCCGCATGAAGGACTCCCGATGCCTCCGGGGACGGCACCGCTTTGCCTGGGCCGTTCCCTGGAGCGGCTTGGGGTTTTGCTTTTCCCATGGTGTGTTTTTTCCCCTGCCCTTATTGGGTAACGAACTCCTGTCCCCGGGTTTCCAATGTCTTCAACGAGGAAAGATTGATGCAGATATAGGGGTATCCATCTTCTTCATAGGACCCCAGTACGCCGATGGCCTCCACCCAGTCGTTGTCTTGGGGATACACCGCGTCAGGCTGCTCCCACATCACCTCAAAGCCCGCATTTCCGTCGTTTCCGCAGCAGCCGGGACCATAGCGGATCACAAAGTAGTAGGGGGGATCCGTATCGGAAAAGGATTGACGCTGAAAGATCCCCTCAAGCTTAATGGTTTTGCCGAGGTACTCTTCAGGGTTGAGGTACACATCGTTGGTTTGGGCGATGAACAGCTTCTCCTTGATTTCCAGAATCCCCTGATTGGCCTGGTATTTCGGGTCCACCTTCACCTGCCGCGCCGGTGGAACCGCCGGTTCAAGGGACCCGGGGGTTTCAGGAGCCAGCATCCCCGAAACTCCTGAAGACCCAAGCAGGGTAACTCCTTGGGTCCCGTTTTTGTTGGTCCGCGCCGATACCGCAGCATCCTGCTTACCCCCGCAGCCGCTTACCCCCAGCATCACCGCAAGCAGGCCCAAGCCCGCGCTCCGGGATATGCTTCGCATGTTTTTCATCCTTAAAGCTCCTTATACTACTATACCCAGCAAGATGAACCTGCTGACTCGTTTTTCAAGAAGAAAACCGCCCAGACGGACCAAAGCCCGCTGCCACAGTTCCGCCAAGCAGCAGTAGTATCCCCCATTACGGTGCGTTCTTTGCTCGAAATCAATTACTGCGCTGACCCATCTCACCCATGCAACGTAAAAAATCTACCGCTTTCTCAGCCGTACCAGTACGCCATTGCTCCCCCAGAACACCAAAAAAGCCGCGATATTCACCATAACCACGCTGGCCCCGGTGGGGGTGGCGTAGCTGTATGAAATCACCACGCCGACGAGGAAGCATACCACTGAAACCAGCGCTGAACAGAGGGTAACGGTCTTGAATCGCTTGCAGACCCGCATACTGGTGAGCGCGGGAAAAATAATAAGCGCCGAGATGAGGAGCGCCCCCATCATCCGCATCCCTAAGACAATCGTAACCGCTGTGAGGAAGGCGATGAGCATGTTGTAAAGCCCGGTCTTGGTGCCGGTTGCCTTGGCAAAGGTTTCGTCAAAGGTTACTGCGAAGATCTTATGGTAGCAGAGGATAAACAGGCTTAACACCACCACCGAAAGGAGGATGCTCAGATACACATCGCTTTTACTCATGGCGAGGATGCTGCCGAATAGGTAATTGCATACATCGGTGTTCATCCCGGTGGTCATGGAAATCACCACCACCCCGATAGCCAAGGCCCCGGTTGAAATCAGGGCAATGGCGGAGTCCCCCTTGATCCGGGCATTTTCGCTCAACCGCAGGAGGAGAAAGGCCGCCATGACCACGATGGGGATGGAGACCGTGAGGGGGGCCAGGTTTGCGGCGGTGGCAATGGCAAGCGCGCCGAATCCTACATGGGACAAGCCGTCCCCGATCATAGAATACCGCTTCAAGACCAGACTGACCCCCAGGAGGCTGGCGCATAGGGAGACCAGAAACCCCACCAGTACCGCTCGGACCAGGAACGTATAGGAGAACATTTCACTCAACACCTGAATGACCGTGAAATTCATATAAACCGCCTCATAAAGCCTCGAATAGCCCGTTATACATCCGATTCCTCCCCATCATAGACGCCGTTTCCCAGGAATTGTTTCCCCTGGGAGGATTGGGCATAGTCCTGGGCGCTTCCCAGGAAGACCGGCGCCCCCTGCAGATGGAGGATCCGTTTCGCGTATGCCAAGACCCGCTTAATATCGTGGGATATCATGATCACCGCCATACCCGTCTCCCGGTTTATCCGTTCGATTAACCGATACAACTCCGCGGCGGCCAAGGGATCAAGGCCTGCCGCAGGTTCATCCAAGAGCAGCAGCTTCCGGGCCGCGCAGAGGGCCCGGGCTAAGAGGACCCGCTGCTGCTGTCCCCCGGAAAGTTCCCGGTAACAATGGTTCCGCAGTTCCCCAATCCCCAGGCGGTCGAGATGCTCCGCTGCCGCGGCCTTATCCGATTTAGCATAAAAGGGCCGGATTCCCCGGCTCCCCTGCCGGCCTGACAACACCACTTCGTAAACCCCTGCGGGAAAATCCCGTTGAGCCGCTTGATGCTGGGGGAGATACCCAATCTCATGGGCTTTCAGCCCTTCCCCAAACTGTATGCTCCCCCGCTGGGGCGGCAGCAGCCCCAGGATGCCCCGCATGAGGGTACTCTTGCCGGACCCATTTTCTCCGGCTATGCAGAGATACTCCCCGGCCTGCACTTCCAGGGTGATGCCTTGAACCGCCACGACGCCGTCATAGCCAAAGGCCGCGTCCCGGCAGGTGATGAGCGCCATTATAACCCCGTCTCCCGGACGGGCAAACAAAGGGTCCCCTCTTGATTCAAAATAACCCCTATACGCAACTTTTTCATAAACTATCCGTGGGCTGATTATATGCGGTTTGCCCGGTATATACAAGGGTATGCAGGGCAGCCGCCCGGGGAATTTAACGAATTACGGCTGCGGTTCGATGAAAAAAACAAAAAAACCTAAAAAAGTACTTGACTAAACGCTTCCGCAGGAGTATAAAAGACGAGGTCGGCCCTGAAATCCCCCGCCCGGTACGCGCCGTTCCTCTGCCATCGCGGAGGGCCCCCGGTGATCGGGGGGCAGCGCGGTTTTATGCGAGGGCCGCGGGCTGTACCTGTGGTTTCCGCAGCGATAGAGCCGCCACGCAGCGGCGGAACCGGTTTGGTTCGTCCAAACGAGCATCCGCTGATGCAACCCATAAGGAGTGTCCCGTGTTCCTAAACGATGATGCCTTTGCGTTTACCCCTCCCTGCGGTTCGATTCTTCATAAACAAACCCCACAAAACGCGCGGGATCGGTCGATTCACGACCATGCGCAGATGCTCGTATCCTTCCTGCCCCCTCCAAAATGCCCGGCTACAGCGAGGGATGGTCTCATGAAGTCCCCTCGCAAGCTTTTCGGCGCTCTGGGCTTCCTCCTCATCCTCCTGGCCCTCGCTTCCTGCGGTCAAAAGTCCCTCCCCGAAGGCTGGGGCTGGGTCGACGTCCACCTTCTCGGCTATGCCCAGTCCTCCCTCGGTCTCACCCAGGCCGTCCAGTACACCGATTATTTCGAGATGTTCTTTCACGAAGTCGGTTCAGATAGTTACTACCTCGCCTCGGGCCAGACCGGCGATACGATCTCCCTCCAGGTCCCCGGGGAAAAATACTATGAAATCCTCATCCTCTCGGGGTATGACTACGACCAGCGGTTCATCCTCCAGGGCAGCATCTTTGCCAATCACCTGGTAGATGACACCGCGATATACGACCCCTCCGGTATGGGTGTTCCCATTGAGGCGAACCAGCGTTTGAGCCTTTCCTTTGAGCTGGATCGGCTGAGCCTGGACCCGATTACGGATTATACCCTAGCCTTCTCCACTGGCGGGGTCCCTACCCAAGAATGGAAGCCCGACCGGCTCAACGGGAGACTCGCCTATAGTACGGATGCCGTGAGTCCTTTAAGCGCTCAGAGTGGTTCGGCGGAGTTTTCCGTTACGGTGGCCCTCTCCCCGGGGGTGAAGTCCCTGATTCGGGCGGGAGGGGTACGCGGCATTACCCTTGACGGGCTGGATGGCCGCTTATCGGCCTATCATTCCGCCGGACGTAGCTTTGACCCCCTGACCGGGTCGATGGCTGGGGTGTATACCACCAGCGGGGACCTTGTTTCCCTGGGCTTTACCCTGGGGGTAGCGAAGCTTCAGGAGGTAGACCCCGTGGATGGGGACTGGAAGTTTGATTTTGAGGGGTACTACTACGGGTTTGGGACCCCGGATTCCGGGGGGAAGCGGTGGACCATCCGGAACGGGCTGATGAATGCGCTGGATCGGCTGGGGAGCATCGGGGGAGCCCTGTGGGTACGGTTTGGGCAGGGGAACGGGTTCAGCGATGGGGAATTAAGCGATATCAGCGGACGGATTACCCTGGCCGGCGGCGGCGCGGGAAGTGGCGCTACGGTGCGGCTGGTGAAACTGGAGCAGCAAGGGTCGGCGGTGGTTGCTTCGGAAGTTCTGACGGTGCAGAGCGGGGAGAATGGGGTGTATCGGATCGAGGGAGTGCTGCCGGGGACGTACCAGGTGGAGGCGGAGCTCAGCGGGTATGTTACGGGGGAGGGAGAAATCTTTGGAGCCGAGGGGGGAACCCTGGGGGATAAAGACGTGGAACTACGGCGGCCTTGGATAAGGGGGACGATAAGCAAGAACGACGAGGGAGGCGGCGCGCTCAGCGGGGCCACGGTAAGGCTCCTAGACACCGGGGGAACGGCGGTGGATCCTCCGGTTACCGCTCCTACAGGTTCGGACGGGAGGTATACCCTCAAGGATGTATTCCCTGGAGCCTATACGATTGAGGTATCTGCGGATGCGTATGCTCCGGGTAGGATCACCGGCGTTCAGGTGGACAGCGCTGATAGGACCGGTCAAGACCTGACCCTGGAGCGGGTCTACACCATAAGCGGGACGATAAGCAAGAGTGATGG
>JAISPY010000173.1 GCA_031274565.1 Treponema sp. | reverse complement strand
CAATTATTTCTAAAGGATGAACGGGAAAAAATAATTACGAATTGTATAAACTATTGTCAAAACAATGGAATTATACTTATTTCATGCCTTTCAACACGAGATCTATTATTTAATATGGGTAATGAAATTGAGGAGAATTCGTTTGAATTGCAGGAAGGGTTGACGATACATTTTTCTTATGAAAAAGAAATGAATAATATTAATGAGCAATTAAAAATGATACAGTTGGATTATTCGATAGAAATAATAGAAGTTAATGGAATAAAGAAAGAACGTAATAGAATATACGGAATATATAAAATACATTGAAAAAAGACATTCCATGAACTGGTCCGTATGCGCTTCGCTGTATCGGGTTAGAGAACATTCCATCAGAACAAGGTGATTCTAGCTGACACCGGGCAGATATTCTTCATGTAGCATTACTCCCCATGCGGTAGATATTGAACGGGGGATACCTTTACTATGGTTATGCTTATGGTGGTATTCCTGATTTGAAGGCGTATCAGCGGGAATACAAAACAGGGTATGGCTATGTTACGTCTATCCTTTTCAAAAGGCATCTACCGGTAGCCCAGGCTGCGGTTACGGCGGTAGTATCTTTGCGGTAAAAAACCGCCTCTTGGTTGCATAGCCCATCTCTTAGCCTCTAGCGGTTCCCTGGCTTCTATAGATTGGGGCTGTTTCAAACCGCAGCCCCGCAAACGCACTTCACGCGGAGCGGCTCCAGCCCGCCGCGTCCCCTCGGCTCATATTCGGCTCAAAACCGAAGCTCCTAATCCGGCCTTCCATACAAAACCGGCATTCCGCAGCCTCATCTCCGGTACAGATCTTGTTATCGTACAAGGCATAGAGCTTCCGCACTTCCTTAGGAGACAGATTAGGCATCACCACGTTTGCCCCGGCCAGGAGTCCTTTTTCCCGGCCCTGCGGCGCGATGGTTCCCAGGGCAGTGGTTGCCGGAATGAGGGCCTTAGGCAAGAGCAGCCGGGTGAGGGCCACCATCTTGAGGGTCAATTCCAAGGTTCCCCCTGGATAGCCGCCGAAGGGGGTATCTGCCTGGGGAATAAACGGCCCGATACCCACCATCTGGGGTTCCAATTCCTGCAAGAAACGGAGATCCTCCACCAGGTTGAGCGGGGTCTGGAAAGGGGTTCCCACCATAAACCCCGCCCCCACCTGGTAGCCAATGTCCTTGAGCGTAAAAAGGCACTGCTTCCGCTCGGTGAGGCGCATAGAAGCGGGGTGCATCTTACGGTAGTGGGACTCATTGGCGGTTTCATGCCGCAGGAGATACCGGTTCGCGCCGGCCTGGAAAAACGCCTCATAACTTTCCCGGCTCCGCTCGCCTATGGAAAGGGTAATCGCATGATTCGGGTATTCCTTACGGATGGCCTCCACCATTGCGATGATCCGCTGATCCGTAAACCAGGGGTCTTCACCGCCCTGCAGCACAAAAGTCCTGAATCCCAGCATATCCCCGACCCGGCAACTCTGGAGGATCTGTTCTAAGGAGAGCCGGTACCGTTTGACCTTGCTATTACTGCAGCGGATGCCGCAGTAATAGCAGTCGTTCTTGCAATAGTTGGTGAATTCCACCAGTCCCCGGAAATAGACGTCATGGCCGTAATAAGCCTCCCGCTGCTGCCGTGCGGCGGCAAACAGAGCTTCCTGCTCTGCAGGATCATCACTGGTAATGAGCCGTAAGAGTTCGGCGTCTTGGTTGAGGGCAAAATCGGACATGGCCACCTCCCCTGTTTAAAATGCTCAAATATAAAAGTCCCGGCCACCCTGGCGGATTTTTTCCACGTTTTGTTCGGTCAGCACCCGGATCTTAGCATTACTGATCTCGGGAATTTCCCGGGTAATGGCTGCGGCTGCCTTCTGTTTGAATACCGGATTCCCGTAATCCATGGCGTATTCACACAGGGTGGTCAAGGCATTAGGAAGACAGACGTTTTTGATCTGCCCGGACTTGGCGAGGCTCATAAAGCGGTCTCCGGTGCGGCCTTTCCGGTAACAGGCAGTACAAAAGCTGGGGATAAAATCGTCGTCCATGAGTTCCGTGATGATGGACAGGGCGTTCCGGTCATCGTTCACGATAAACTGAGGATTGGCTTCTTCATGCCGCTCCCGTTTCATATAGCCCCCCACCTCGGTGCTCGAACCAGCGCTGATCTGAGAAATCCCCAAGCGCAGGAGTCGTTTCCGCATGGCATGGCTTTCCCGGGTAGAGAGGATCATCCCGGTAAAAGGCACGGCCAAACGGATGACCGCCACAAGCTTCGTAAAGGTATCGTCGTCCACCAAATAGGGAAAATCTTCCAGCCGCATCCCTTCAGCCGGGCAGATCCGGGGAACCGAGATGGTGTGAAAGCCCACCCCAAACCGTGATTCCAGGTGTTCATTGTGGATCATGAGTCCCAGGACTTCGAAATAGGGGTCTGCAAGCCCGAATAGCACGCCCCCGCCCACGTCGTCGATGCCCCCTTCCTGGGCCCGGTCAAAGGCGGTCAGGTGATACCCGAAATCCCGCTTAGGCCCGGCGAGATGTACCTTTTCATAGGTAGGCTGATGGTAGGTTTCCTGGAAGAGAATGTAGGTGCCGATACCGACCTCTTTGAGCATGCGGTAATGGTCCACGGTCGTGGCCGCAATATTGACGTTGATACGCCGGATCTCCCCATTCTCAAACTTCATGGCATAGATGGTACGCATGCAATCGAGAATATAGTCGATGGGACATTCTTTATCGTGCTCCCCTGATTCCAGGGCAAGCCGCTTATGACCCATGGCTTCCAGGATCCGGACCTCTGCCCTGACTTCCTCCATGGTGAGTTTCTGGCGTTTGAAGCTATGGCTGCAGTTGTAACTACAATAGGAGCAACGGTTCACGCAATAATCGCTCACGTACAGGGGCGCGAACATGACAATGCGGTTGCCGTAGATCCGCTGCTTGATCTTTCCCGCCACCGCAAAGATCCGTTCCAGATGGGCCGGATTATCGTTTACCAGGAGCGCCGCGATTTCCCGGTGATTGAGGCCCTCAAAGCGTTCCGCCTTATCCAGGTAGGCGCTGATAGTGGCATCATCCGTATGCTTTGCCTCAGCCAAAAGCCCTTCGATGTACTCGGTATCGATAAAGATATCCTCCGGTTTAACTCGGGATTTATGGGCAGTCTGTTTCGCAATCATCTTACGCCTCCTCCTGTTCGCTTTTCAGCATACCGGATACTGCGGTTTTTACCGTTACCCAGGGCAGGTTCCCCAGTTTCCCGGTGAGGGCGTTAATATCATCCAGTTCCCCCAAGAGGGTGAGAGATATCACCGCTGTATCTTCCTCATCAAAGGGGATACCCATCCGTCCTTTGACAATGCCTTTGTACGAGGAAACCGTTTCATTAAAAGCCTTCTGGCTGAGTTGGGGTTTTTCTAAAACCGCGCCGATTACCGCAATCCGTCTCATAGGTTACTCCTTAACGATATGATTCAGAGTAGGCAAGGGGGGTAAAAAATGCTCAGTCGATCCTAAACACCGTGCGCCCTCACCGAATCAGAACCGATCTTGATTCATAAGGTATCGTATAGAAAGATTCCCACTCTTGAAAAGATTGCTCTCATCTAGGATGGTTTCTCTTTACTATTTAAATATAGCCCTCTTCAGCGAAGATTGCAAGGGATTTTTTTATTTTTTCTATAACTTGGTACCGCAAACAAACCAAATCGGTTTGATGAACCAGCAGGTAGTGCATAACTGGATCCACCTGCTGCTATCCCTGGGCAACATCATCGCTCACCCATCTACAGGACCGCGGCAGCATGAGCCTTCCAGCCGATAATACCGCAGAAACCAAGGGCCAGGATGTTCTGCCTCCTCCCCGACCCCTTACCAGCCGCGATGGTACTCCTTAAAACAGTCAAGGCAGACCTTTTTGCCCTCCTGTAAACGCATCCGCTGTTCCGCGACCAATTCCCCGCAGATCTCGCAGGGGACTGAAGCAAAGAGCCTGGCCCGCTCCGGTACCGGGAGGATCCGCTCCTGACACGCGAAAAGCTCATCCACCGGCGCATTAAGCAGATAGTCTTGATAGCAGGCCCGGTCCATGCCGGTATTGCGGGCTTTCAGGTAAAACCGCATCCCCTTACCGGTAGCCCGATGGATAAACGTAAAAGCCTGCTTACCCGTGTTGTGGTAAATCAAGTTACCCTTTCCCAGGGTACACCCCAAGATTGCCTGTATCGCGTCTACCCCGCAGGCGTCGTTTTCGGTGATACAGACCAGTTCCTCGTCAACCGCAGGATTAACCTCCATCTTTTCTATCGCAGCTTCACAAGCCTTAAAACCTATAGCAAGCCCCGGACAGGAGTGCCCATGAAATGCCTGCGCCTTATCCCAATACCCTTGATGCATACCGTTCCTCCTTAGGTTTTCATGGGGCGCTATAAAAAAGACGCAACCCCGGTTGCGCCTTCACCGCGTTACGGCTGCCCATCAATCTTTTTTGTAGTACTGCTTACCCTCTATGCGTACCCACGCGCATTAATAAGGAAAAAATACCGCAGTGATTACCGCTACCTTCATGGTAAAGACAGACCCCTTATCTTTATAAAGGGCTGCTCCATATCCTGTCAATATCTTCCCGCGCAGGATCAGGGTAAAAAAGCGTAGTAATGAATTGCTCTTTAATGAAAAAAGTATAACCAAGCGATCGGGAACCCTTGATCCGTGGTTATTTTCTTCATTGGTGATACTTTGCTGGTGATACTTCACCGCTATCCTGCAAGGATTGCCCTGCCAGTCAGCATGAGGTATGATGGAAAGAGACGAGGAGTATATCCATGCACTACTATATGCCCACCACCGTTGTAATGGGGGACCACTGTATTTTTGAACACCGGTCCCGCCTTAAGGAACTGGGGAACAAGGTCCTGATCGTAACCGGCCGGAATTCCGCTCATGCCAACGGCTCATACGCCGACTTGGTACAAGCCCTCAACGCCAACGGCCAGACTCACTGTTGCTATGACCAGGTGATGAGCAATCCCACGGTGGATTGCGTCTTTGCAGCTGCGGAATTGGCCCGTGAGGAACACTGCGACGGCGTCATTGCCATCGGGGGCGGCTCTCCCATAGACGCCGCCAAGGTTGCAGCCGCCTTGGCGGTACAGCCGGTGGAACGGTCAGCCCTCTTCAGCAGCGTCTTTTCCCGGGCTTTGCCTATGGCCGCGGTTCCCACCACTGCGGGGACCGGCGCGGAAGTTACCCCCAATGGGGTGATCACCAACGACGCGGCCCAGACCAAGACCTCTGTAGCTTCCCCGGCCTTGTTTCCTCGGCTGGCGTTTCTGGATGCTCGATATATGCAGGGCTTACCCCGGCGTATTACCATCAATACCGCCATAGACGCCCTTTCCCACGCCATTGAGGGGATGCTGTCGGTCCGATCCTCCCCGGTAAGCGACGCCCTGGCCCGGGCAAGTATCAGGGCCATCGCGGACTGCTTTACCGCTTTGGAGGAAGAAACCCCCGGGCATCCTATCCGCGAAAAACTGCTCTGGGCTTCCAACCTGGCGGGTATGGTCATCGCCAATACCGGCACCATCGCGATCCACGCCATGGGGTATATGCTGACCTACTTTAGGCGCATTGACCACGGCAGGGCCAACGGCCTGCTCCTGGGACGGTACTTACAGCGGGTCCACGCCCAGGATACCCGGCGGATTCAGGATATCCTCGCGGCCCTAGGGATACCGGACCTGGAAACCTTCACGGAGACCCTTGATAGGCTGCTGGGTATTGAAGAGACCGGAGAAGCGTTTGATGCTGCGGAACTAGCGTCCTATGCGGATAGAGCAAGCCAGGCGAAGAACATCACCAACTCCGTGATACCGCCGAGCAGAGACGCGCTTTTGGCGGTTTTTAGGGAATCCCTTTTCTCACCATCACGGAACTCAATGCCGAAGCCACCGCAGAGCCTGTCGCCATAGTTGCAGACGGGGAGGTATAGCATACCAGCGGAGACTAGGCCGTGTTCACCCCGATTCAATCGGTACGTGCAGCGCCACTGATTTCAGCAAAAACTAAAGGCTTTGTAGAATCCGTGTCCCGCTACTTCATCTGCAATTTTCTCGATTGCTCTTTCTCCATGATAGGAAAGGGGTTTGTACTGATTTAATCCAGGAACTCTTCGTGCAACGTAACCTTAAATTCCCTGGCTATAGCCCGTAAAGTAGTATCGGTGATGGTCTGGCCTATCTCCTTTCCGAAATTGAGCATCCTCATATACATAGTAGCTGTCTTCTCTATGGTGTGAGCCGTATCAATATCATTGCTGGAACAAAAAAGACCGTGATGCGCCTACAACCGCCTCATATTTTTTCATCAGTTCACTGGTAGCCTTGGCAATTTCAATTCCTCCCTTGGCATGGTTTCTGGGAGGGAACCATCATGGAAGAAAAATAATCACCGCCACTCATGCCCATAATGACCTATGTTTCGGTCATTCGAGACCCCCGAGTAGAACGAAACAAACTATATCCGGTCTATGAAGTCATCATCATTGCCATACTGGCAGTCATCGCCCTGGCACAAGGCGGGGAAGATATCGAACGATATGCCAAAGCGAAGGAAACCGGGCAGCGCCGGTTCCTGAAACGGGACAACGGCATACCCCATCATGACGGGTACCGGCGGGTCATGACCCGGCTTGACCCTGCGGAAATAGAAACTTTCAGCCAGTCCTACTTCGCCTTCCCGTAATCCTCAAGCAACGGTAACGTTGCCGTCTTCCCAGCCCTCGGCCATGCTCATAAACGCCACTATCGTAATGACCATGACTTCGTTCAAAGGATACAGCTTTTTCCGCTCTATGCGCGGGTCTTTGACGTCTTTGAAATACTCCGCCAGCGGCGCTCTGGTTCTGGTTTCCCTGATTTTCCTCCCGGAAGATCAACGTTGCTGTATCATAGCCTATATCGTACCAGCGTTATAGCCAATTCGAGCATTTTTAATGCGCTCGCCCTGCTAATCCGCTCTTGTTCCATTGCTACAATAGGGGTACTGTAAAGTATGACGCTATTTGAAGCAATAATCCTGGGTGCAGTCCAGGGCATCACCGAATTTCTGCCGGTAAGCAGTTCAGGTCATCTCGTTCTTCTCCAGAAAATCTTTCGTATATCTGAACCTGCCCTCTTATTCGATACCATGGTCCATGTAGGTACCCTGGTGGCGGTTTTTATTGTATTATGGGCTGATATCTGGAACATCCTGTGCCATCCCATACAGAGACTCACTGGTCTCCTCATCGTGGCCACCCTACCCACGGTCCTTATTGCCTTGGTGTTTAAGGACCTTATCGAAGAAGCCTTTGCATCCGCGGCCTTTCTGGGCTTCGCCTTCCTGGGTACTGCGGTGCTCCTGATAATCGCAGAGGGCTTGTCCAGAAGACCGGGTAGGACCAAGAGTGAAAGGAACATGACGAGGATAGATGCGCTGGTCATTGGGCTGCTTCAGGGGGTAGCGGTCATCCCTGGGGTATCCCGTTCAGGGGCCACGCTTTCGGGGGCGCTTTCCCGGAAACTGGACCGGAACTTTGCCGCCCGCTTCTCCTTTCTCCTTTCCATCCCCGCAATCCTGGGCGCCCTGGTTTTACAGCTCAA
>JAISPY010000168.1 GCA_031274565.1 Treponema sp. | reverse complement strand
GCGAGTTTTCTGATTTCGGAGGCCACCACGGCGAAGCCCTTACCGGATTCCCCGGCGTGGGCCGCTTCGATGGCGGCGTTCATGGAGAGGAGGTTGGTTTGGCTGGCGATGTTTTCCATGACGGCGTTGATTTCCAGGAGCCCCGCGGATTCACGGGCAATCTCCTGGATATTCGCCGCCACCTCCTGCAGGCCGCTGCGGCCAACCTCCGAGGACTCCGAGAGGCCGACGATGTTGTTCACGTTCCTGACGAGAGTTTGGGTTATGCTCTCGATGTTCGCCAACATCTCTTCTATAGAAGCAGATGACTTGGCCACCGTACCGATCTGGTTCTCGGCCAGTTCTCCCAGGGTGTTAATATGTTCGACGATGCGGTTCATAATGGCGCTGGTCTGGTTGACCGCAGTGGACTGGTTCAAGACCTGGGCCTTGATGCTCTGGATGTTGGCGGTGATCTCGTTCACCGCCGCGGCGGTTTCGGCGGTGTGGGAGGCAAGCTCACCGCCGGTCTTGAGGAGGGGCGTTGTCTCATCCCGCACCGCCGAGACGAGGTATTTGATCTTTTCGATGGTGCGGTTGAAGTAGCGGGCCATCTCCCCGATTTCGTCCTTGGACGTAATATCGAGCCGGCGGGTGAGGTCTCCCTCCTCCTCGGAGATCGCCCGGAGCATCTTTGTAGTCTGGGCGATGGGGCGGCTGATGGAGCGGGCGAAGAAGGCGCCGGCGGCGGACACGAGGAGCATGGTGAGGAGACCGATGATGAGGTTCGTGAACACCATGCGGTAGACCGGGGCCATGACGGTATTCCGGGACACCCCCACCATGAGGGTCCAGGGTTTCGGGCTCTGGCCAATGGTGAAGGGCACGGCATAGTACTGCATGACCCCCTTCCCCTGAACTGAGGGCACGGAAAACGCCGCGCTTTTCCCGGCGGTAACGGCGCTCACCGCGGTCTCCAGGGCCGGACCGAAGGTATCCGCTTCGAACTCCTTCATGTTCTTTCCGAGCCGGGCGGGGTCAGGGTGGGCGGCAACGGCACCGCCGGGGCTGAACACCAGGGTGGAACCGTCCCCGAAGGGTGTAATCCGCTGCGCGATGTCCTGTATCCGGGACAATTCAAAGACTATCCCGGTAAAACCCGCCGTAACACCCGCATATTTCACCGGAATACATATATTTCCTATTAATAGATTGTAGTTTGCTATGGCATACACCATAGGCTCGAACATGAACTCTTCGCCGCCGGTGGCCTGCACCGCCGTGTCCCAGGGAAAGTCCACGATAGGCCCTGAACCGGAGCCCTCAGGGGTATTTACCCAACCTATCGCATAGCGCCCGGTTTCGTCGTATTCAGCGGTACCGGCGTATTGGGCGTCCATGCCGTCAAGGGCGTCCGGCCCCCAGTTCGCATAGACGCTCGTAACTTCCGGGTGGGCGCGGAGGGTCTGTTCCAGCAGCAGGTTGAAATACCAGCGCCGCTCTTCCACAGGGATAGTCCTGTAGCTTTCCATAATATGGGCGAGGGTCCGCGCGGTCTCCAGGTACACCCCGAGCCACTTTTCGATCTCTTGCGCGCCCTTCTCCGCCAGGGTTTTCGCCTGCTCCTCCGCTAGACGCCCGACTTCCGTTTGGGCGTTCCGCAGCGTCACCGTACCCAACAGCCCTATGCCGATGATGTTGCAGTCGCTGATGAGAACCACGATCTTGATGCCGATTTTCATTCGGATGCTCCTTAAACTGTTTTTTTGTTCCCCTTGAAATGGATAATCCACCGCCAAGGGAACAGCAATACCCGCGCGCTTATATGGCCGCGGAAGCCATGGTTAGCACACGGCGAGACTGGGGGGGGGGGGGGGGGGGATAAGTAATAATTGATCTTGGTGTGATTCTGGAGGTACCAAACACGAAATATTAGCAATGCCCACAATAACTGTAACAGGAATACTAGTAGGTTCTACCTTTATTTTCAGATTTTTAAACTGTTCCGCAGAAACACCATCTGAATAGGTCAGGTTATCACAATTGATATCTATGTTACTTCCATAGATAAAACTGACTCGTGAAGAACCACATAAATAAGAATTGAATAGAGCAGGATTATTCACAGGAATATTCAATCGAGAGCGCATTTTTATATACTTTTTGTTTGGTTCTACTCCATTATCTCGTATCTTTTTATAATGAAATACCGTAGAGGGGTCTATGATAAAGGGTGCTGACATACTAATACACGTTTTCATGGGATCCTCTACCGGTAAAATATGAGGTATTTTAACATACTAAGCGATTGATAGCAAGGCCTTAGTTGAACATAATCAGGCCAAATCACTCAGGTATAAAACAGGCACAGCCCATAGACCGTATGGGCGCCTCCGGCTTTAAGCGCCGCAGCGCAGGCATCCAAGGTAGACCCGGTGGTGATCACATCATCAAATACAATAACTTCCCTGGGGATCGGTTTGGTACAGCGGATCCGGCCCAGGAGGTTGGTCTTCCGGTCTTCCTGATTGAGTTCTTTTTGGCTCTTTGAGGGAAGCCGTTTGAGGCACCGGTATACCGGCAGATAGGGGGAGCGGGCCTTCCGGTATGTTGGGCTGAGCAGTCTCCCTAAATAGTCGATCTGATCCCAGCCGGTCTTCCGGATCTTGCCCGGCCGTGGAGGAACCGGCGTTAAAACCGGGTTCTGAAGCGGCGGGGCGGTAAAGAGCGATAGTCCCGCCACGAGGGATTCCGCCAAAAAATTGCCCAGGGCCTGGTACCGGCCGAATTTGTAGGATACCAGGAGTTTCCGGTAGTTTCCGCTATAGGGGAAGAGGGCCACGACCTGATCCACTGCGGGGGTCTCCCCAGTCCGGCAGGGGAGGCAGCGGTCTATCTCGGCAATCAGGGGGCGTCCGCAGTGGGAACATCGGACGTGATCCCCGGTCATGGTGAGGGAAGCCATGCAATCTCGGCACAAGCCGTACCAGGCCTCTTTTCCCTCCAGGAAGGTCTTGCCGCAGAGGGCGCAGCCTCGGGGAATCAGGTATTCCCGGATGAGGGACGGGAGCCATGCTATGCGGTTCATACCTTCTATAAACAGGGCCACCCATCCGATGCTTTCATCTGGAATGGGGAAAAACCGAGAAAAAAAGAGGATAACTCATTGACATTAGCTTGGATATTCTATATCTTATTAAAAACATAGTAATTATAGGAACTATGATAAGGAGTAATTAATGAAACTAGGGGAGAACCATTTGAATGACCCCATCAGGGCCGGAAGCTATCTGGTCTTGGTGTTAGTGTTGCTGGCAGTAGGCGCTTCGGCCTATGCCGCAGGAACCAAGGATACCGCTGGCGGGACCCAGGGCGGGGGAGCCACGGAAATCAGTTTGTTAAACGTTTCCTATGACCCAACCCGGGAGTTGTACCGGGAGTATAACGATGCCTTTACGAAGTATTACAAAGCCCAGACCGGTGTAACGGTAAGCATCAAACAGTCCCACGGCGGTTCAGGGGGACAGGCCCGCAGCGTTATTGAAGGGCTTGAAGCGGACGTAGTTACCCTTGCCTTGGCCTATGATATTGATGAGATATCTAACAAGGCTCACAACATCGCGGAAAACTGGATAAGCCGATTCCCGAATAACAGCGCCCCCTATACTTCCACCATTGTTTTTTTGGTACGGGCAGGAAATCCCAAGGGTATCAAAGACTGGAATGATTTAGTCCGGGAGGGCATCCAGATTATCACCCCGGACCCCAAAACGTCCGGGGGAGCGCGGTGGAACTACCTGGCTGCCTGGGCCTATGCACGGGACCTATACGGCAGCGAGGAGCAAGCCCAGGAATTTGTGAAACAACTGTTCCATAACGTACCGGTACTGGATTCCGGCGCACGGGGGTCCACCAATACCTTTGTGCAGCGGGGCTTGGGGGACGTACTTTTGGCCTGGGAAAACGAGGCCTTCCTCTCGATTAATGAGCTGGGTAAAGGGAAGTTTGAGATTGTCGTTCCCAGCCTGAGTATCCTGGCGGAGCCTTCGGTGAGCCTGGTGGATACGGTGGTTAAGAAGCGGGGCACCGAACAAGCAGCCACTGAGTATTTGAAATACCTGTATTCCAAAGAGGGGCAGGAGATAGCGGGCAGGAACTACTATCGGCCCTCAGACCCGGAAGTGGCAAAAGCGTTTTCCAATCAATTTCCCAGTCTTAGGCTGATTAGCATTGACGGTGAATTTGGCGGCTGGAAAAATGCCCACGCAATCCACTTCGCAGACGGCGGGAAGTTTGACCAGATAATGAGCGAATTAAAACAGCGGTAGCTCTAACCGGTACAGAAGCGGTTCTGTACCGGTTTCTTTCTGCAATTACATAAGGCTCATAAGAAAAGATAGAGAAAAAAAGATATAGAAAGAGAGAAAAATGAGAAAAAAAGGAAAGAAAAAAAGATGCAGATACCCACACGGACGCGGAAAAAAATAGTAAAGGTGAAGATGCCGGGGTTCGGCTTGACCCTGGGGCTTTCTTTAACCTATATGTCTCTGCTTATTTTGATTCCCCTGAGCGCGCTGATTTTGTATGCCACAAGACTATCGTTTCAAGACTTTTGGAGGATTGTGAGCGATCCTCGGGTCATAGCTTCATTTAAAATATCCTTTTCGTCCACGTTTTTTGCCGCGGTGATCAACTTTGTTTTCGGTTTAATCATTGCCTGGATTTTGACCCGGTACCAATTTTTCGGCAAACGGATTATCGATGCTTTTATTGATCTGCCCTTTGCGATTCCCACGGCAGTGGCGGGCATTTCTCTGGCCACGATTTTCTCCCCTATGGGCCTCCTGGGAGGGTTTCTGCAGCAATTCGGTATCACCATCGGATTTTCCAAAGCAGGAATCGTTATTGCCTTGGTGTTCATCGGCCTTCCCTTTGTGGTGCGGACCGTGCAGCCGGTCATAGAAGAACTTGATGTAGGCCTGGAAGAGGCTGCCAGCAGTCTGGGAGCAAACTACTTTCAGATCTTTGTTAAAGTCATATTTCCTTCGATATTTCCAGCGCTCCTTACGGGCTTTGCCATGGCCTTTGCCCGGGGCTTGGGGGAATACGGCTCTATCATCTTTATTTCAAGTAATATGCCCTATGAGAGTGAGATCGTCCCCTTGCTTATCATTAAGAAATTGATGCAGTTCGATTACCTGGGCGCCAGCGCCATCGGAGTTACCATGCTGGGATGCGCCTTTGTATTGCTGCTGCTCACCAATTTGTTGCAGGTCTATACCAAAAGGAGGAGAACCTCTTGAGTGTCGTAAAAATTAACCGGGAACCGCCCTGGATCAAGCCGCTGCTCATGGTACCGGCATTGATCTTTTTGTTTGTTTTTATCTTTTTGCCCCTTATTACTATTTTTTCCGAGGCTTTTGAGTCAGGGGTGCAGGTGTATTTCAAATCCCTGGGGGATCCGGATGTCTTTGCCTCCATCAAGCTGACCCTTTTGGCTGCGGTGATATGCGTTCCCTTGAACACCCTGTTCGGGATAATGCTGGCCTGGGCCATTACCAAATTCAACTTTCCCGGAAAAAACGTGCTTATCACCTTGATCGAGGTGCCTTTTGCGGTTTCACCGGTCATTGCGGGGCTTTTATTCATTTTCATGTTCGGCTCCTTCGGCTGGTTTGGGTCGTGGCTCATGGCCCATAACATTAAAATTGTGTTTGCCGTGCCAGGAATCATTCTGGCAACCGCGTTTGTGTCCTTTCCCTTTGTGGCCCGGGAGCTGATTCCCTTGATGCAGGAAATGGGCAAAGATGACGAAGAAGCCGCCTTGACCCTGGGGGCTACGGGGTTCCAGACCTTCATCAAGATTACCCTCCCGAATATCAAGTGGGGGCTTTTGTATGGAATCATCCTGACCAATGCCCGAGCCATGGGAGAATTCGGGGCGGTGTCGGTGGTTTCCGGGCTTATCCGGGGAATCACCACCACCATGCCCTTATACATTGATATTCTCTACGGGGAATATATGTTCAATGCGGCCTTTGCGGTGGCCTCCCTTTTGACCTTGCTTGCCTTGGTAACCTTGGTGGTGAAAGCCATTATCGAACGGCTGATTGCGGAACAGCGGAAGCAAAAAATGGTTTGACCGTACTTTTTTTAAATTTTTTTAAAAAAGAAACTTTTTAAAAGGGTGCATGGAGGACGGGGCGCTTCCTCTAATCATCCCACAGGAAGGATGCGAAGTACCATAACGATACCTCATAGGACGCCGGTATGGGTGCATAAGCCGGATATGAAGTAAAGGAGAAAAAAATGAGTATAGAAATTGCCCATATTTGCAAGACCTTCGGGGATTTTATTGCCCTGGACGATATTAACCTGTCGATTCCGCGGGGTGAAATTACCGCACTTTTGGGGCCTTCTGGTTCGGGAAAAACAACGCTGCTCCGCATCATCGCGGGATTAGAGAATCCGGATTCCGGTACGATCCATTTTTTTGGGGAAGATTCAACCCACAAACAGACCAAGGACCGGAAGGTGGGGTTTGTGTTTCAGCATTACGCCCTTTTTAAGCACATGAGCGTGTTTGAAAACGTGGCCTTTGGGCTGAAGATCCGGCCAAAGCCCCTCCGTCCATCGAAAGAGGAAATCCGGGAAAAGGTGATGAAGCTCCTTTCTATGGTGCAACTCCAGTCCATGGCAAACCGGCTCCCCAGCGAATTAAGCGGGGGACAAAAACAGCGGGTCGCCTTGGCCAGAGCCTTGGCAGTGGAGCCTAAGGTACTGCTCCTGGATGAGCCTTTCGGCGCCTTGGATGCAAAGGTCCGGCAGGAACTGCGGCGCTGGCTCAGATTTTTGCACGATGAGATCCATATTACCAGTGTGTTTGTTACCCATGACCAGGAAGAGGCTCTGGAAGTCTCGGATTCAATCGTGATCCTGAATAAGGGCAAGATCGAGCAAGTCGGCACCCCTGAAGCGGTGTACGACAACCCGGCGAATCCCTTTGTGTACAGCTTTCTCGGTAATGTGAATCTCTTCCATGCCCGCATGGATAAGGGGGCGCTGCGTCTTGATACTGAAGAACCGGCGGTACCAGGGAATACCCCAGGGCCTGGTACGGCAGGAGACAAAGATGCGGTTTCATTTTTTGTACGCCCCCATGATGTGGGGATTAGTTTATCCAATCAGAACAATAAGGGGATCAAAGCGAAGGTTACCGCCCACCGGCTCTTGGGGAGCAGGGTGCGGGTAGAACTCAAGACCGTGGCGGGTGAAAAAGAACTGGAGGCGGATCTGGATAAGAAACAGTGGAACGACATAAAACAGGCGAATCCTGAGTTTGTGTATCTCCTGTTTTCAGCGGCCAAGATCTATTCCGCCGATGAAGTGTGGAGCGATTACCGCATCTAGCAGGTTTTTCTCTACAGGTTCTGCTCTATATAAGGACCCATGTTATTGCTGCGTGGGTCCTAAGAAAAAATTTTACCATAGGGAGTGGCGCATGAAACGGTTTTTAGCAGGTATGGCAACGGGTTTTTGGGTTTTGCTTGCCGGGACGGTCTTTGCCAAAGCTGCCCCGGAGGTCCCGGATACCCAGGTACGGGTCGGCATGGTACTCAAAACCCTGAATTCCCAGTATTGGCGGACCCTTGCCGCGGGCGCACGGGATGCGGCAAAGGCGCATCAGGTGGACTTGATCCTCCTGGGGCCTCCGGCGGAAGATGCGGTGGAGGAGCAACTTGCCCTGGTTCGGGAAGTCTTGGACCAAGGGATCCAGGTCCTGGTCTTCTCCCCTAGTCAGCCGGTCCGGGCAGTACCGGTTCTTATGGAGGCAAAACAGCGGGGCATACCGGTCATAGTGGTGGATACGGCCATGCCGGATACCTTCCAGGATTATGCGGTCTTCATCGGTACTGCCAATGGTGTGGCAGGACGGCAGGGAGCGCAGGGGCTTCTTGAAAAGCTCAACCCTGGGGCGCGGGTGGCGCTTATGGACGGGGATCCGGGAAACACCACCACTGGGGAGCGGATCCGCGCTGCGGAAGAGGTCTTGCGGGCCGCAGGACTTACCATTGTTGCCCGGGAAGCGGCGTACAGTGATAGGGAACGGGCCTACCGCATCATGCAGAACCTCTTACAGGAACGCTCGGATATTGACGGGGTATTTGCCGCCAATGATGAGATGGCCCTGGGTGCGCTGCGGGCTTTGCAGCAGCAGGGACGGCATGACGTAACCGTTATCGGCGTAGATGGGACGGCGGACGCGCTTCATTCCATACTGCGGGGGGAGTTGTACGGCAGTCTGGCCCAGAAACCCTATGAAATGGGACGGCTCAGTATTGAAGGCGCCCTTGACCTGGTGGCGGGAAGGGTTCGGGAACGGCAGATTCTAAACAGCACGGAACTCGTAACCATAGCCAATGCCCAGGAACTGCTGAATTTTCTTTCCGCCATTCTGGGGAAGCATTGAGGGAATTCGCTCCCGGTGCCGCGCGGAGCTTATAGCCGG
>JAISPY010000165.1 GCA_031274565.1 Treponema sp. | reverse complement strand
TGGTTCAAAGCATACTCGAAAGAGCCGGGCAATAACTGGTCTGCCAGGTGGACGGTGAGGAATAATCCCGGTGAACGGTTAAGGTATTTGTATCGCGGCATAATACCAAAACATAACACATTTTTTCTGTTTTGTATACTTTTCCGACAATCTCAACAGGTCTGTTTACGCGCCCCAGCGAAGCAGGGGACGCTGCCAGTAGGCGGCTCTGGCTACGGTTTGGCTAGGTCATTCCGCTACGCGCAGACCTTCGGTCTGAACATTCCCAGGCCAAAACTCCGCCAGATTTTGCCAGCCCTGGTCGCGAACCTTCGGTTCGATGCTTCGCAAAGCCCTTATTCGGGCTGGCAAAACGTCATATACAGCCGGAACGTTAGGTGCAATTTGGGCAAAAAATGTTACGAAAAATAAGTGTATGTGAATAGAGAAGGGAAAATTGTACCCTACCGAACAAGGAATATAGTAGACTCTTGTATCCTTTAAGAAACCAATTAATTGGGTAGTTTCTTATAATACACAGCATAATTATGTAAAAAGAGGGGTAAGGGGTATAATTTTCCCTTTTCAGCCATACTGGAAAAAAAGAGTTGCCAAATAAGAAGGGGTGGAGGTATACTGAGCAAATACTATTTGTTAGGAGACCATAATGAAACGTGTTCTTTTTGTTTGTGCTGCCCTGTTCCTTGCGGCGGCGGTGTTCGCAAGCGGTTCGGGTCAAAAGCCCGCCGGCGGAGGGGAGCTCCGGGTGCTGCTCGCCAATCACCCCTACGGGGAACTGCTGAGAGCGGCTATCCCTGAGTTCGAGAAGTCGACGGGGATCAAAGTCCAGGTTGAAAGTTTGCAGGAAGCCCAACTTACCCAGAAACTGACCACCGAATTCGCGACTAATTCGTCGACGGTTGATGTGTTTATGACCCGGCCCTTGCAGGAATCCCTGCTTTTTAACAAGAACGGCTGGTACGCGCCGCTGAATTCCTATGATTTTTCGGATTATCCGGGGAATACCGTGGATATTGGCCGTAAAAACGGCGTTCCCTATATCGTCCCACTGGTTACGGAATGGCAGGTGCTCTACTACCGCAAGGACCTGCTCGAAAAGGAGGGTATCGCGGTTCCTACGACGATTGCGGAGCTTGAGACGGCGGCGGCGGCGCTCAACAAGGACGGGATCGCCGGGATTGCGTCCCGGGGCGCGGGGGCGGCGGCGGTTACGCAGCTTTCGAGCTATATCTACAACTTCGGCGGCAAGTACACCGAGAACGGGGTTGCGGTGTTCGACAGCCCCGAAGCCCTTGAGGCGTTCAGGTGTTACGGCCGGTTGCTCGGCTCCTACGGGCCCCAAGGCATCACCTCTATGTCCTGGGAAGCCATTATGCCGGTTTTCCAGGCGGGGAAGCTCGCCATGTGGACCGGGGCGTCGGTATTCTACGGGCAGATCATCGATCCCGCGAAGACGCAAATTCCCCCTGAGTATGTGGGCGTTGCCAAGTTTCCCTCCGGACCCAAAGGGGACAGCCCGTTTATCGTGGTTTCCTGGGCGATGGCGGTTTCCAGCAAGAGCCGGAACCCGGACGGGGCGGCGAAGTTCCTTGACTGGGCGACCAGCAAGCAGTTGGCGGTGGAAGGGATGAAGCGGAACATAACCATGGCGCGCAACTCCGCCTGGCAGGACCCGGGGGTCCGCGCCGCGGTGAACGCCGGCATTGTCGAGACCCAGGCCCATGCGGCGAAGAACGGCTATCCCTACGATCGCCCCTTTATGAGTTCTGTCGGCAAGGCCCGGGACCTCATCGGTGAAGTTATCATCGAGTCTATCAACACGAAAGGCGCCTCTCCCCGGCTGGAAGCGCTGGCGGCTGAAAAGGCGGCGGCGGTGAACGATCTGCTGAAGGCGGACGGCGAGTACGGACGGTAAGCGGATGAAGATGAAAAGCGGGTTCTTTGAGCGTAACCTTCATATTCTATTTCCTTTGCCAGCGGCGCTGTTCATAACCGCGCTGATGCTGTTCCCGGTGTGCTACACCCTGTTCGTCGGGTTTACCGATTGGACGCTGACCTCCGGGCGGCCCCTGCGTTTCGTGGGTCTGCAAAGCTATAGTGAAGTGTTCAGGGATCCCCGCTTTCACGACGCGGTTATCCGTACCTTTGTCTTTACCTTCGGCGCAATCGCGGCGGAGGCGGTGCTGGGGACGGTAGTTGCGCTGGTGCTGAACCGGGATTTTCCGGGTAAGGGGTTTTTGAAGTTTTTGCTGCTGCTGCCGCTGGTGGTAACGCCAGTTGCGATAGGCATTGTGTTCAACCTGTTCTATGACCCCACGATAGGTTTTCTGAACTATATCCTCAGCGTGGTAGGCCTGCCGCAATTAGGCTGGGTTACGGACAGCGGTACGGTGATGGCTTCGCTGATCCTCGTTGACATCTGGGAGTGGACGCCGATGATTGCGCTTATCGTGCTGGCCGGTCTTGCGGGGCTTCCGGGGGAGGTTTTCGAGTCCGCGCGGGTTGACGGCGCGAACGCCCTGCACATCTTCTTCCGGGTTACGCTGCCGATGATCATGCCGACCATCCTTACCGCCGTGGTGCTGCGCGCGGTGGACGCGCTGAAAACCTATGACATTATCTACGCCATGACCCGGGGCGGGCCGGGCTACGCTTCGGAAACCCTGAATATCTACGCCTACAAATTGAGTTTCGAGTATTTCGAGCTGGGGCACGCTTCGGTTACGCTGGTGTTTTTATTCCTGCTGGTGCTGCTGTTAAGTATCGGGGTTATGGAACTCCGCAAAAAGTTTGAGGTATAAGTGAAAAAGACCGTTGTACCTAATCTCCTGTTTGGGCTGGTGATCCTCCTCATTACCGTGCCGATGGTGTTTCCGTTCCTGTGGATGTTTATGTCGTCCTTTAAGACGCAGGTCGATATTATTTCCTGGCCCCCCGCATTCATCTGGACGCCGACGGCGCGGAATTTCGAGAAGGTATTCGGAGAACAAAATTTCCTGCTGTACCTGAAAAACTCAAGCATCGTGGGCATAAGCGCCGTGCTTATTTCCCTGGGGATAGGGCTACCTGCGGCCTATTCCATAGCGCGGTTCGGACAAAAAAAGCTCTTGATGCTGATACTGGTGGCGCGCCTTATGCCGGGGATCTCCTTCCTTATGCCCTGGTATATTATTTTTTCCCGGATGCGCCTTATGGACTCCTATACAGCGCTGATCCTGTCCCATATCCTGATATGCCTTCCCGTTGTCGTGTGGGTGATGTCCGCGTACTTTGAGAGCGTCCCCAAGGAACTGGAGGAGTCTGCCCTCGTGGATGGCGCGGCCCGGCAGCGGGCCTTTGTTTCGATAATCCTGCCCCTCTCGATGCCCGGCGTCGTTACCGCCACGACGCTGAGCTTTATTTTTTCATGGAACAACTTCATGTTTTCCCAGGTCCTCAGCATGAACAAGACCCGCACTCTCCCGATAGCGGTCTACAACTTCATGTCCTATGCCGAGGTTGACTGGGGCGGCGTGATGGCGGCGGCGGTCGCTATTGTAACGCCGGCGATCCTCCTCACCATGATATTCCAAAAGTATGTGGTCAAGGGCCTCACCGCCGGAGCGGTTAAGGGATAGGGGGACGGTGCCATGGTACCCAACTTTCCCCTCGCTCCGAAGCCTCACGGTTTCTCCGCGTCCCTCCTCCTCAAGGCATCCTCACTATCCGATCGGCAATCCCCCGCAGGAGCTTCTCGTCATGGGAGACAAGCAAAATCCCCGTCCCAAACTCCTTCCTGATACGCGAAAACAGCGCCATGACGCGCTGCTCGTTCATGCGGTCGAGCGCGGTGGTCGGTTCGTCCGCGATGAGCAGCGCGGGGTTGCGGGCAAGGGCGAGGGCGATTGAGACGCGCTGGGCCATGCCCCCGGACAGTTCATGGGGGTAGG
>JAISPY010000134.1 GCA_031274565.1 Treponema sp. | reverse complement strand
TTCCCGCCTGTTGTCAGGCACATCCTTCCCGACCTCTTCCAAACTGCCCATTAGCGCCTTAAATATTCCTCGTCCCATCCCTGCATCATATCATTTTTTCTAAAATGAGAATTGCTGGCCCTGCGCACCTTCTTCTGGGCTTTTGAGTTTCCAACTTGGGAAGACCGTCTGCTTTTTGTTATCGCTCATGCCAGAGGCGGCTAAAAGTAAAATTGCTGGCAGGGGCGTAACAACTATTGCACAATCGGGTATCCTTTGGTAGGCTCTCAGGTAAAGATGTATGTAATGAAAGACGTGCCGTATGTTTATCAGAGCGTTTTTGAGGATCTACTATGATTGTGATGAAATTCGGGGGTAGTTCCCTGGCCAACGGGGAACGGATCCGCCATATCGTCGAGCTGGTAAAGCCGGAGTTGACCCGAAAGCCGGTTTTAGTCGTATCCGCCCTGGGCGATACCACGGATCAGCTCTTGGAAGCCGCTGCCGCAGCCCTGGAGAGGGGTACCGTATCCATTGAGCGGATAATGGAACTGCATAAGAACACGATACGGGAACTGAACATCGATATGACTACCATTATGCCCCTCCTCGATGAATTACACAGTCTCCTGGTGGGCATATCCCTGATTAAGGAGTTAACCGGTAGAACCAAGGATTACCTCGTATCCTTCGGGGAACGGCTTTCCGCGCGGATTGTCGCGGCCTATGGTACTGCCGTGGGTATTAAGGCCCTGGCGATGGATGCCTGGGACGGCGGACTGGTTTCGGATTCCCATTTTACCGCCGCGGAATTGGTACCGGAAAGCTGGGACTCCATTCCGAAGAAGCTTATCCCCCTCATCGATGAGGGGGTCCTGCCCGTGCTGACCGGTTTCATTGCCAAGGATTGCACCGGGGCTATCACCACCCTGGGCCGGGGCGGTTCGGACCTTTCCGCCACCATGATCGCCGCGGCATGCACGGCAGAGGAAGTCCAGATTTGGAAGGATGTGGACGGCATTCTCACCGCGGATCCCCGCATCGTACCGGAGGCCCGGCCTGTGGAGGCGGTTACCTATGAGGAAGCCGCAGAACTGGCGTACTTCGGCGCTCAGGTGCTCCACCCCCGGGCCATGCAGCCCTGTATGAAAACCAAGACCCCGGTGTGGATAAAAAATTCCTATAATCCCCAGGCCCCGGGAACCCGGATCATGGCGGCTTTGGAAAAACCCAGGCCGATCTTGGGGATCACCTCCCGGAACCAGGTAACCCTGGTGGACATCGTATCCACCCGGATGCTCGGACAACCCGGGTTCCTGGCGGAACTCTTTGCGGATTTCGCCCGATACGGTATTTCCGTGGATATGGTGGCTACCAGCGAAGTTTCCGTCTCCGTAAGCATGGACTCGGTCTATGACCTGGAGCCCCTTAAAAAGGATCTCAGCCGGATTGCGGATGTGGAAATCAAGACCGGCAGGGCCATGGTTACCATCATTGGAGAGGTGAACCGATCTGCGGAGATACTCTATCGGGCTTTTGGGGTATGCGCAGGCCTCGGCATCCCCGTACAGATGGTTTCCCTGGGGGCCAGCAAGGTGAATATCAGTTTTATCGTGAACGACACCCAGAGCGCGGACGTGGTCAAGGGTTTACATGCCCACTTTCTGGATGATTTTCTGCAGGGATGAGGGGCTTCATAAAAAGGAACCCAGGAGGACGATATGAACATAGCTATCATCGGCTACGGGAACATGGGCAGGCTCATCGAGGCCCAGGCCCTCAGCCGGAATCACGTCATCACCGCGGTGGTGGATCCCCAGATTACCGAGCGCCATACGCCGAGAGGGGCGCCGGTGTTTGCGAACCTGAGCGAAGGGGGAACCTTGGGCGGCGCGGATCTGGCCATTGAATTTACCCGGCCTGATACCGCGGTGGAGAACATCAAGACCCTGGCGGAACGGAAAATCCCCGTGCTGACCGGTACGACCGGCTGGCTCGATCGGTTGGATGAGGTTACCCAGGCCGTGGATGCTGCCGGGGCGTCCCTGCTCTGGGCAGCTAACTTTTCCTTGGGGGTGAATCTCTTCTATCGTATTGCGGCCTTTGCGGCCCATCTGGTGGACCCGTTCCCGGAGTACGATGTGGGGGGCTGGGAGGCCCATCACCGGAACAAGGCGGACAGCCCTTCGGGAACCGCGAAAACCTTGATCGAATGGGTACTCTCGGCGATGGAACGGAAGAAACAGCCCCGGTGGGAAACCGTGAACCGGCCCGTAAAGGCGGATGAGATCCCCTATCAGAGCCTCCGGACGGGTTCCCTGCCGGGGATCCATACCATCATCTTTGATAGTCCTGCGGATACCATTGAAATCACCCATACCGCTCGCAGCCGGGAAGGTTTTGCGTCCGGCGCTTTGGTGGCTGCGGAGTGGCTGGTAGCGTGTCCTGGCCCCGGCAAACCTGCCGGGACCGTGCGGCAAGGGGTTTTCACCATTGAGTATCTATTAAAAGACCTGTTAGGCGTGTAAGGGAGTTTTTATGAACACATTGCGGGGCGCATTCACCGCGCTTATTACCCCCATGAAGGAAGATGGTGTGGTAGACTACGATGGATTTCGGCGGCTTATCAATTTCCAGATTGAAGGGGGCATTGACGGCCTTGTGCCCTTAGGAACCACCGGAGAGAGTCCGACCCTGGAAGAGGATGAAGAGGAAAAGCTGATTCGGATTGCGGTAACGGAAGTCAAAGGACGGGTACCCCTCATCATCGGGACCGGTTCTAACGCAACCACTGCTGCGGTACGATACACCAAACGGGCCAAGGACTTGGGCGCTGACGCAGCCCTGGTGGTAACTCCCTATTATAACAAACCCAACGACCAAGGGCTTATTCGGCACTTTGAGACCGTGGCCGAAGCAGGAGAAGGGCTTCCCATCATCGTTTACAACATCGCCTCCCGGACCGGGCGGAACATCAGCGCAGGACTCATGGAACGGCTTGCCCAGATTCCCGCCATCATCGGGGTAAAGGAATCCTCCGGGGATATCAACCAGATGGGGGATATTATCTCTGGGTGCAAACGGCGGGCCGTGGGGAAGCCCTTTACGGTCTTATCCGGGGATGACGCCTGCACGCTGCCCCTCCTTGCGCTGGGAGGAGATGGAGTTATTTCGGTGATTGCTAATCTGTTTCCTGGTAAGGTTGCTGCCCTGGTAAAGGCCGGTCTTACCGGTACGGTTGAAGAAGCCCGGCGGCTGCACTACGAACTGTTGCCCTTTACCAAGGCAGCGTTTATCGAGACCAATCCTATTCCCATAAAGGCGGCCATGACCTGGGCAGGACTTCCCGGCGGGCCGGCGCGGCTTCCCCTGGGGCCGCTGGCGCTGAGCAGCGAGGCTCCTCTCAGAGCGGCAATCGCTTCGGTGGAGCATGCCTAAGAACCTCTGCCCTACAATACCATGCAGGGCATGTTCCCAGGGCGGGCGCATTAAAAAAGAGAAAAGCAGTCGTGAATTTAGCACAGTTTATGTTTAATGAAGAACCCAGGCAACAGGGCGAGCGCATTAAAATTACTAATTCTTTGCTCCATAATGACTTAGGGCTTATGTCTAAATAAGAATCGAAAACCCTCCGATAAAGAAGCGGAGGGGAAAAATGAGACAACAACATTCATGGGAAATCACTGATGAGTTTTGGGCCCGGGCGGAGCCGTTGATACCGCCCTGCCCGCGGGACCCCGCGAAGAAATATCAGCGCGGGCCCGGGGGAGGGTGCCCGCCGGCGGACCCGCGCACGGCATTGGCGGGAATCTTTTTCGTGCTGCGTACCGGCATCCCCCGGAACGCCCTGCCGGAACGGTTCGGCTCCCCCGGCCCGGTGTACCGCTGTTTCCGCCGGTGGTGCGCCGCCGGTTTTTTTGAGGCGCTGCGGAAAGCCGGGCTTGCGGCCTGTGACGAGGCTGCCGGCATTGAATGGACGTGGATAAGCGGCGACGGCTGCATGACCAAAGCGCCTCCGGCGCAAGAGTCGGT
>JAISPY010000024.1 GCA_031274565.1 Treponema sp. | reverse complement strand
ATTGCGGCCTTTATTGAATATAATTTAAACAATAGCCCTGGAGAACATTTATTTAATTATATTGACAAGCCTGATTTTGATATGAATACCCTCGTTGCCGAAGTTCACCGTATCTTGGGAAAGCCTGGTAAGCTGTTTCACTGGCCCTATTGGTTGGGTTATTTCGGGAGTTTGTGTTTTGATGTATTGGCAAAAATTCTGCATAAGAAATTTCCTATCAGTGCAATACGGGTAAAAAAGTTTTGCGCCAATACTATGTTTGAATCTGCCAACGTAAAAACGACCGATTTCAAAGCGCCAGTGAGTCTTATTGAGGGACTTGAACGGACTATCAGATACGAGTTTATCAACCGAATAGCGGATCAGGTGTTTTACACGGAATAGTTACTGGCTGAACACTTTCGCCAAATTGATGACGCATCCCGGCAGGACCGTAATCGGGGCCGTATCGGTTTCGTCATAGACCGCAGTAATATAGCGGTCCCTATCCAGAATATGAACCTGCACGGTCTGGTCTTCCGGGTCTACGATCCAGTATTCCCGTACCCCTACGGACAGATATTTTTGGAACTTGACGAACCGATCATGCCGTGAGTTGGAGGGGGATAGAATCTCGATGATGAGATCCGGCGCGCCATTGCAGCCCCAATCGTCCAGCTTCGAGGAATCACAGACCACCACTATATCCGGCTCGACAAAGGTATCATCACTTTTATCTTCTTCCGGGAACAGCCTCACCCCAAAGGGAGCGGGGTAAACTTCACAAGGCTTCCCATCCAAATAGTTTGCTATTTGTCTGCATAATTCTACGCTGATCCGTTGATGTATTCTGACCGGGGGAGCCATCATATAGAGTTCCCCGTCAATAATTTCAGCCCGGACGCTTTTATCCCATGCAAGGACATCCGCGTAGGTATACGTATGATCTGCTTCTCGGCTCAAGGCCTCGACTCGTTGCGGCATACCAGTTACCCTCCGATTTAATGGTATCAGATACCAGTACAGACTGCAATAGCGCTTGATCACGATGCTTACCCTAACCAACACCCAAAAAGAAATCATCAATCACCTCATCGCTGCCCACGAAAAACGCCCCTGGGGCAGCAAAATCGCACCGTATTTCCGGGCCTTCACCGGGGCGTTCTCCCCGGATATGCCCTTCACCTTCTATTTCCTGTCGGTAAACCATCCCATCATGTACGTCTACGATCCCCGCCCCGCAGAACAGCGCAGTTCCCGCGCCGTGTTCCGGGAGGAATGTGAGCAAAAGAAACCCAGGATTTTATGGATTACCAGTTTCTTTGAGTATCTAGCGGATAATGAGTATGTACAGATGGAGTACCGGGGCTTACAGGGACGGCCTCAACTGCCTGAGCGCTATGATGCGGTATGGCGGAAGTACAGCGATTTCTACAATGACATAATGAACGGCTTATCCTTCGTCTGTCTCTCTGACTTTACCCCCACCGAAAAACTCTACGAACTGCGGAAGGCAAAAACAGCGGTTTAATGTTTTCTCAGAAATATCCCCTGCAAAAAAGACCCTCATCCTGGCTGGTCTTTTTTTTGCCCATAACTCGATTTTTTCTCCAGTACGGGCGCTTTTCACGGGGATTTACCTGAAATATAGTTTGCAGCGGAGCGGATAGGGGCTACTCATCGGACGAAAACCTTTGGCTGGGGGACTTGGCGTCCACCGCACAACCCTATGAACTGGGCAATCCCTGCACATTAAGACCCGTCGCTGACGGGTCTTTTTTTTCCTGATTCCTGTGCTCTGCGCAGCCCCTCATCCGCCCAAATACGCGGCCTTCACCGCAGGGTCTCCCATAAGCTCCTGGGCAGGACCGCTCTTCCTCACCTGGCCGGTTTCCAGGATATAGGCCCGCACGGCAAGCCCCAGGGCCTTGAATGCGTTCTGTTCCACCAGGAGGATGGTGGTTCCCGCCTCGTTGATACGCCGGATGATGGCAAAGATCTCATCCACCAGGATCGGCGCAAGCCCCATAGAGGGTTCATCCAAGAGGAGCAGCCGAGGGGAGGCCATGAGCGCTCTCCCCAGGGCAAGCATCTGCTGTTCGCCTCCGGACAAGGTTCCCGCCACTTGATGAAGCCGCTCTCGCAGCCGGGGAAAGAGGTCATAGACCATTTCCAGGTCTTGCTTGACGCCTCCCTTATCCCGCCGGGTATAGGCCCCCATTTCCAGATTATCCCGGACCGAAAGGTTGGCGAAGATCCGGCGACCCTCGGGGACCTGGATGAGCCGGGATGCCACGATGCGATCCGGGGGGAGCGCGGAAATATCCGCGCCGGCAAAACGGACCGTGCCGCGGGTCTTCTTGATGATGTTGGAAATGGCATGGAGGGTAGTGGTTTTCCCTGCGCCGTTCGAACCAATCAGGGTGATGATCTCTCCCTGGGCTACCTCAAAGGAAATGCCCCGGAGGGCCTGGATTGCACCGTAATGTACGGTCAGGTCCGCAACCTCGAGCAGCAATTCACCCATAAGCGCCTCCGGCTTCCTCCCCTAAGTAGGCCGTTACCACCGCCGGGTCCCGACGAATAGCCTCCGGGAGCCCTGCGGCGATGATACGGCCATAATCAAGCACCAGGAGCCGTTCGCAAATACCCATTACCAGGTGCATATCGTGTTCGATCAATAGAATGGTCAGGTGAAATTCCCGGCGGATAAAGGTGATGAGCTTCATAAGTTCTCTGGTTTCTTGGGGGTTCATACCTGCGGCCGGCTCGTCTAAGAGGAGCAGGATAGGGTTGGCAGCCAAGGCCCGGGCGATTTCCAGTTTTCGCTGTTCCCCATAGGGAAGGTTCCGGGCCAGTTCATGCTTCTTATGGTCAATCTTAAAGAGTCCAAGCAGTTCCTCGGTACGTTCAATCATCCGGGCTTCATCCGCGTAAAACCTCGGCAGCCGAAACAACACCTCCAGGGGCCTTTGGGTCCGTCCCGCATGTAGGGCGATCCGCACGTTGTCCTCCACGGTGAGGTTGCTGAACAGCCTGATATTCTGGAAGGTTCGGGCCACCCCGATCCGGTTGAGTTGTGCGGGACTCAAACGGGGCAGCAGATGCCAGAGGGTTTTCTCTCCTCCCTTCACCGCATGGGCCTTTCGCTCTCGATCCCAGAAGGTGATCTCCCCGCTGGTGGGGGTGTACAGCCCGGAAAGCATGTTGAACACCGTGGTTTTCCCCGCGCCATTGGGACCGATAAGCCCGACCAGTTCTCCTTGAGCGAGATCGCAGGAGAAATCACTGACCGCCCGGAGTCCTCCGAACAGGATGGAAAGATCCGAAACCCGCATCAGCAGTTCCTGGGCGCCGCTCATGGGGCTTTCCCTCCCCGGCGCAGGAAGCCGCTCAGCCGCGTCCAGAGGCGTACCGAGAGGTGTACAAAGGAGAGCTCCTTCATACCCAAGAGGCCCTGGGGCCGGAAAAGCATCACGAAGATCAGGATCAAAGGGTAGATGAGGAGCCGGTAATCCTGGAGGAACCGAAGGAATTCCTGGAGGTAGGTCAAGACATAGGCGGCTAATACGGAACCGGTCATAGACCCCATGCCTCCGAGCACCACGAAGATCAGGTAATCAATACTCTTGTTGAAGGAAGCCACGTCAGGCTTGACAAAGCCCACTACCATAGCGAAGAGGCTGCCGCCGATCCCGGCGATAAAAGAGGCAATCACGAAGCCTGCCATCTTGTAGCGGAATACCTCGATGCCGTTAGCGTTGGCCGCGATTTCGTCTTCCCGAACCGCCAGGATCGCCCGCCCGTAACTGGAGCGGAGGAAGTTCTGCAGGAGGATGAGGACCCCTGCCAAGATCGCGGTTACGGTAAAAAACGAGCGGTCCGGATAAATGGCCAGGAAGGTGGTAAAGCGTCTGCCATTGGCCCCACCGGAGATCCCCTTGAGGTTGATGAGGATGACCCGGATGATCTCCCCGAATCCCAAGGTAACAATGGCCAGGTAGTCCCCGGAGAGTTTCAGGGTGGGAAAGCCGATGAGGAAGCCTGCCAAGGCCGTTACGACCCCTGCCAGGATCACCGCTATGGGCAAGGGAAGCCCGACGTCCAGGTTAAAGAAAATAGCCCCGTACGCGCCCAGGGCCATGAAACCTGCTTGACCTATGGAAAGCTGCCCGGTGATGCCGGTGATGGTGTTCACGCTCACCGCGAGGAGTGCGTTGACTCCTCCCAAGGTGATGATCTGGGCTATATAGGCGTCGATGATATTGAGTTTGATGAGGAGGGAAGGGAGCCCTACCCCTGCCAGGGCAAAAACCCCGGGGATGATCCAATTGCTGAGGCGGTTTCGGCGGTTTATCTCCATACTATACCTTCACCCGGTTTTTTTTACCCAAGATACCCGTAGGCTTCACCAAGAGGATGATGATGAGCAGGGAAAACGAAATAGCGTCCGCGTATTGGGAGGAGAGGAAGCCCTTGGTCAGGGTTTCCGCAATCCCCAGGATAAAGCCTCCGAGCATGGCCCCAGGAACTGAGCCTATCCCTCCCAGTACCGCGGCGACAAAGGCTTTGAGTCCCGGCATGGTTCCCATGGTGGGGGAGATCTGGGGATAGGCGCAGGCAAAGAGGATGCCCCCTGCGGCGGCCAAGATAGACCCCAGGGCAAAGGTGAAGGAAATAGTGCCGTTCACGGATATTCCCATGAGGCTTGCCGCCTGGAGGTCGTAGGAAACCGCCCGCATGGCCTTCCCCCGTTTGGTGTAGTTGATGATGTAATGCAGGGCCGCCATCAATACGGCGGAGAGGACAATCACAATGATCTGAATATTGGAAATAGAGAACGTTCCGAGGGACAGGTTCCAGACCGGCGGCTGGGGAAACTGCCGGGGATTAGGCCCCACAAAACGGAGCACCCGCGCCCCGTTTTGCAGGATCAGGGACACGGCGATAGCGGTAATCAGGGAATTGAGCCGGGGCGCGCCCCGGAGGGGCCGATAGGCAAAGCGTTCGATGAACACCCCCAGGGCGCCGCACAGGGCCATGGCCGATACAAAGGCCGCTACCAGGGAGAAGGGGGAGACCCCCAGCCCGGTAAGGACAAAATACCCGGTGTATGCCCCTACCATGAGCACATCCCCGTGGGCAAAGTTGATAAGCATCACGATGCCGTACACCATGGTATACCCCAGGGCAATAAGGGCATAGATGCTGCCCAGGGATATACCGTTGATCATCTGCTGTAAAAAAATACCGTCCATGACCAGGAGACTTAGGGATTTATCGTGGTTTTATACACCGTGGTCAGCTTCCCGTTGGTTTTGACCAGTTCCACCATCACCGCTGATTTGATGGGGTTTCGTTTGGCGTCAAAGCTGAGGTTCCCGGTTACGTAGCTTCCCTTGGTTTGGACCAGGGCGTCCCGGACTTTGGGCGCGTCGGTGGACCCGGCGTGGAGTATGGCGTCCTTGATCAGGTACATGGAATCATACCCTAAGGCCGCAAAGGAAACAGGCACGGATTTAAACTGCTCCTGGTAGGCTTTAACGAAATTCACCACCTTGGGGTCCGTAGAATCCGACGCGTAATGGTTGGAATAGAAGCCGTTCAGCACCTCGTCCCCGGCGTTTTCCGTAAGCCCGTCCCAGCCGTCGGCGCCCACAATGGGAACCTGGACGCCTTGCGCGCGCAGTTGCTTGGCGATAAGGGATACGGTGGAATAGTAATCCGGCAGGTACACCACCTCAGGGTCCGCGCTTTTTATCTTGGTGAGCTGGGCGTTGAAGTCCACATCCCCGGTGTTATAGGATTCCTGGGCTACGACGGTCCCGCCTTGTTTCTGGAAGGCAGCGACAAAATTCTCCGTAAGGCCCACGGAATAGTCGTTGCCGTTATCGTAGAGCACTGCCGCGGTTTTTGCCCCGAGGGTAGCGGCGGCAAAGGCCCCGCCCACGGTTCCCTGGAAGGGATCGATGAAACAGGCCCGGAAGATAAAATCCCCCGCGTCGGTGATGGACGCCATCGTGGCTGCCGGGGCTACCAGGAGCACCTTTTGGGCTTGGGCCAGGGAGGTAATCGCCTGGGTACAACCCGAGGTAAGGGAGCCGATGATGATAGTGGCCTTATCCTTGGTGGTGAGCTTCTTGTAGGCGTTCACGGTTTTTTCCGGATTGCCCTCATCGTCTTCGGATATCAAGACCAGGTTCCGGCCATTAATCCCCCCGGCGGCATTGATTTCCTTGATGGCCAACTCAATACCGTTTCGCGCCTCCACACCGTACACCGCTACCCCGCCGGACAGGGGGAAAATGCCCCCGATGGTGATGGGCGCTGGGGCGCCGCTGCTACTGGGCTTAGGCTCCGCGCCGCCCCCTGCAAAGGCCAGGGCCGCGGTAAGGCATATCCCGCCAAAAACTAAAGTAAATTTTTTCATAGTTTCCTCCATATAGATTATTATAATACCCATCGGTCGATCCTCTGTCTAGGGCTCTATCTCACATTCCCGGTCAACCGCAGTTACTTTTTCATGCTAACATAAGGACCACCTTGCTTGGAAAAAGGGAAAGAATGAAAGAGAGCGGGAAGGGTAGTTCCGGCGGTTTCTGGAACATCTACCTTATGAGTGAAGCGGGAGGACGATACGGTGGAGCGGACAGGCGGGGCATAAGGCGGTACACCTGGTAAGCGCCTGGGTGAAGGGAAACCAGCCGACGCGGTTATGAAGAAATCAAGGGCTCTTTTGAGTATCTTGATTTCCCGCAGACTAAAGAACTGCCTGAAGAACTGTGGGAAAGCGAACGAGAGCCGGGGCACGGCAGGATTGAGCAGAGGAAGATATGGACCGCTGTGGCTATCGGGTTTCTGCGCGGGTCCATATGTCCGCTTTGCGCCATAGGGGGAGATTGCGGTACCTGGTCCCCATCCTCTTACTTCGTGGAAGGCGGCGAAAAAGGGAAAGAATCTGCAATACTCAGAATTTCAAGCTCCATTCCCGGGAAAATCATGTGGGGATTATCGGGGTTTTTCATTTTATTCCTATTGGCCTCATATACCACCTGCCACTGCCGGGCGCTCCCATAGAACTCATAGGCTATCTTCCAGTAACTATCCCCGGGCTTTACCGTATAGGACTCCCC
>JAISPY010000247.1 GCA_031274565.1 Treponema sp. | reverse complement strand
ACAAGATTGTTGATAAAATAAATAATAGACCTCGTAAGGTCTTAAACTATCGGACTCCTTATGAAGTTTTTTCTGAATTTTTCTAAGAAAAATTCGCACTTCAAAAAAAAATTCGCGATGTACCCGGTCGAAATCAAAAAGTCTGAAAGCATCTCTGCAAAGATATATACCGGAGAAATTGCATTTGATTGAGCCATTCTCAGCATGACAATTTAGTCTTTCTTGGGAATAGTATAGAAAAAGAGGTGGGTACTGCGCCACAGGACTGTATATGTTTCTCCACCTTACGGCGGATCGGCTCCGAAAAACCCCAGCCGGGCTACTCCCTGGGTGGGGTTTTTCCGTACCCCGGAACCTCGCCCTGCAGCAGTGGAGGTAGTATCCAGGGCAGCAAAAGCGGCAAGCGGGCGGTGCACCTTTTTATATTCTTCCTCCGGTTAAGAGGGCATACATTTTTGGGAATATTTTTCTCAAGATGATTCCAAAGACTAATGAAATAGAAACCCCGCATACTATCATACAAAAATATCCTAATAATATATAGACACCATTTATAGGTATTATTTTTATATATATTTTGAATACTTGTGGTATTATTACCCCATGAATAGCATATACTATAAATTGATATTTTTCCAGCCATGCTAGTATTTTATAGAGTTTCATGTTTTCTATAAAACATTGTGATATTTTGAGAAAAAATATACAACCGATTAGTATGTTTACTTTATGCAATGTCGGCATGGTTTCATTAAACAGGAATTCCAAAATAATCGTTACCCCGTAAATTACCGATAAATCGATTGTTCTTATTACGTCAATATTCTTTTCATCCAGGCGGTATTTTACAAGATAATAACCGAGGGTAAAAAACAAAAGAGCTTCGGGAGATACAATATAAATATTCACATTGTTTATCCATAAAATTGCAAACAAGATAACTGTTCCGAATGGAAATTTATCGACAAGTTTCTTTATCCAAATAAAAAATAAATTCAGAATAAACAAATCTCGTAAAAACCAGAACTGATATACAAAGGGATAATTTTCTCTTCTTTCCGTAAATTTCCCCGCAAATACGTCTATCCAATCAATCAGTGTATAATTGCGAATCAGATTATCAGGGGATGTATTAAAATAATGTCTGGTGAAAGAAAGATTCTGCATCAGAAAATAAAATAATACCATTAATAAATTCCATAACAGGTATGGCGCTAATATGGTCCGGCATTTCTTTTTGAGAACTGGAATAAATGTTTTTTCTTTTGTATATAATAGATACCCGGAAATCAAAAAAAACAAAGGAACTGCTACAGCCGTAATAATTCCTATAAAACTTTGAACTTTTTCCACATAATCAGGGATTTTTGCCGTTATGTTTCTTTCTGTAAATGATTTTTCGGTAATTCCATTGTGGATAATTATCACAAAGACAATGAGCAAAAACCGTAAAGAATTGATTCTTTTTGATAATGCTTCAGTAAGTAGTAGTGGGTGGTACTGTTGGCTGTTGGCTGTTGGCTGTTGGCTGTTTCATTCTAATCGCTATGGCTCCTTTTGTCAAGTGGGTAGTAGGCTTTCTTGGGAAAATACCCAGCCGTTTGAAACAATAATACTTTTATCGGCATCCTCTAGGAGATACTTTATACTTCGAGTCTTGATTTGTCTATATTATTTTACGATGCGGTACGCCCAGGCTCCCCAGGATGTGCTGGAAAGGAGCGGCAGCGCTGCACCGGGTTGAAGCGACTTCCTTAGCCTTTTTGCTTTCCCCTGTAGACCAGCCGGTACTGTACCAATCCTATATATTCATGCAGGGCGGTCCAGGTTCCGCGAAACGCCTCCATCGAGGGAAGAAAACTGAACAGATCGTATTTCCGGTTTCGCTGGCAATAGTAATCCGTGGGAGCGGGAATAACCGATATGCCGTTTTGCTCAAAACAGAACACACTCCTGGGTATATGATATGCGGAGGTAACCAGAATCACCTGGTGGTATCCGAGCGTTTCGGCCACATACCGGGCATTCTGCCAGGTGTTCCGGCTTTTGGTTTCCCTTACAATCCGTTCCGGCGGTAAACCCAGGGATATAAGAACCCGGGCAGCCGTATCAGCCTCTGCTTCCTGGCCGTAGTCGAAAACTTTGCCCCCGGACAAGGCATATACTCCGGTAAAAATATCCCGCAGCCCAAAGGCATAGACCAACCTTTTTAAGGCCGGAGCCGCAAGACTGTCTCGGCGTTCCCCTGCTTCAGGAGATCCTTGGATGGTTCCACCGCCCAAGACCACCAGCGCGTCCGCTTCCACCCCTGCAGTTTCAGCTTCCGCAGATAGGGGCGGGTACTGGTCTTCCAAAGGACGGAGCAGCAGGTCCTGGACCGGTTCAATGGCAAGAAGGTAGCAAAAGACCCCCATCCCCAACATGATACGCCGGGTTTTACCCCGGGGCAGCAGGATACATCCAACGATAAAAATCCCCAGTATGATACATCCTGGAGGTAATATAAGAACCGTAGCGATTTTTGAGAGCAGCACCACCGCGTTATACCTCTTATCTGGAAATTCCCGGGTATAGGGATACCCGGTTAGACAGGTTTAGATCCATCCAGGCCCTGCTCAGCGCTCCGCACAAGACAATCCATGCCTATTCAGCCACGCTATTGCTGGACGGGTTCTGAGACTTCTTATCCTGTATCCGTAAGAGGAGGTCTATCTGTTTCAAAATAAAGTCTTGATATTTTGGATCCAGTTCCTTAAAAAGACTCACCAGTTTGGTACATTCTTTATCGGGGTTCGAGTTGAACATTTCCCCTTCCCCGGTTCTCAGCCATGCCTCATGTACATCAAAAGAGGAACAAATTAACTTAATGATCCGGTCGTTAGCTTTTCGTTTTTCCACTTCAACCCCTGCGAGGTACCCACTGGAAAGAGAAATCACCCGTGAAAATTGAACCTGGGAAAGTTTAAGGATTTCACGGATCTGCTTAATACGACGGTTAACCGATACTACAGGCTCATGCTTCATTATGTTACCATAATACACAGAAAAAACCGTTTTGACAAGCGGGGTTGTTTTTTTGGTTTTTCTGGTTTACCTGCTATTCCGATGAAACGTTTGTATCATTACTCCACGGCGTATACCGTTACCGCGGGAACGTTCCTAGCGGCCTTCTCCGGGAACCGGGATGGGATACTCCCCGGTAAAACAGCCGAGGCAGTAGCCCTCCTCCCCTTTTTGGCAAAAAAGGGATTCCAGCAGTCCCGCTATTGAAATAAAGGCCAAGCTGTCTGCTCCCAGGGATGTACAGAGTTCGGTAACGCTGTTTACGTTGCTGATCAGATCCTTCCGGTGGGGGGTATCAATACCAAAATAACAGGGAAAGCGCACCGGAGGGGAACACACCCGGATATGCACTTCCTGCGCCCCGGCGTTCCGCAGGATGGAGACCAGTCGCCGGCTGGTGGTTCCCCGGACAATGGAGTCGTCGATGACCACCACCCGTTTCCCCTGTACTTCCCGTTGAATGACGTTGTGCTTCACGGAAACCGCTTCTTCCCGCAGATCCTGATTCGGGGCAATAAAGGTACGGCCCACGTACTTGCTCTTGACGAAACCCAGGCCGAAGGGTGTCCCAGTGGCCCTGCCGTAGCCGATAGCCGCAGGAATCCCTGAATCAGGCACCCCTATGACCAAGTCTGCGGGGACCGCAGATTCCCGCCCCAGGATTTCCCCTGCCCGGAGACGGGCGCCGTACACATCAACCCCGTCGATGACGCTATCAGGCCGGGCAAAATAGACGTATTCAAAGGCACAGACCGCGCGCCGGGTTCTTTCACTAAAACTGAACGAGAGCGCCCCTTCTCTATTGATGATGATCATTTCTCCCGGCGCTATATCCCGGACAAAGGATCCGCCTACCGCGTCAATAGCGCAGGATTCGCTTGCCAGAATCCAGCCGTTCTCGATCCTCCCCAAGCACAGGGGCCGAATTCCGTTGGGGTCCCGAGCGCCCACCAGGGCCTCATGGGTCATAACCACCAGGGCATAGGAACCCTTGATGAACTGGATCGTATCGGTGAGGGCTTTTTCCAGGCCTTTCTTGTAGTTTTTTGCGATGAGATGGACTATGACCTCGCTATCGCTGGAGGAGGTAAACCCAATCCCTGCATCTTCCAAGAGTTCCCGGACCACATGGGCATTGGTCAAGGTACCGTTATGGACTACCGCGATGGAACCCAGCTTGAAACGGCTCACAAAGGGCTGGGCGTTCTCGATGTTGCTGGTCCCTACGGTGGAATACCGGACATGGCCCACTGCGGCAGAGCCTTGTATGGTGGTGAGGATCTCCGGAGTAAACACCTCCCCCACCAGTCCCATGCCTTTACGACATTCTATTTTTTCCTTCTCTATTTTCTCTGTTTTCCCTATTCTTTCTATTTTCTCTACGGCCTTATCCTTGACCACGGCAATCCCCGCGCTTTCCTGGCCCCGGTGCTGCAGGGAAAACAGACCGTAATACACCAGGGAAGCCGCATTCTGCTCAGGCGCAGTGCAGAAGACCCCGAAAACGCCACAAGCCTCATGTAAATCGTCGTCGGTGGTATATACGGTGTTGTTCATTTTTCCTCAATTTTCTCAGTTACACGCCATACGGCTGAGTATTTCGGTATAGGCTTCCTGCACGTCCCCCAAATCCCGGCGGAACCGGTCCTTATCGAGCTTTTTATTGGTTGCAGCGTCCCATAACCGGCAGGTATCTGGGGAAATCTCATCAGCTAGTACGAGGTTTCCTGCACGGGTACGGCCAAATTCGAGCTTGAAATCAATGAGCTTAATCCCCTTTTCCAGAAAAAACCGGGAAAGCGCCTGGTTGACCTGGGCGGCGTAAGCAAAGATCTCGGTGATTTCCTCGAAGGTGGAAGCGCCGATGGCCACTGCATGGTACTCATTGATGAGGGGGTCTCCTAGGGCGTCATCTTTGTAGGACAGTTCAAACACCGTGGTTTTTAAGGGGGAACCTTCTTCCAGACCCAGCCGCGTAGCCATGGAACCGGCAGCCACATTCCGAACAATCACCTCCAGGGGGATGATCCCTACCTTTCTACAGAGCATATCCCGTTCGGTTATACGGGCAACAAAATGGGTGGGTATCCCGGCCAGTTCAAGAACCTCGAACAGCGCCGAGGCAATGGCGTTGTTTATGATCCCCTTGTCTTGGATCTGCCCCTTCTTTTCCCCGTTAAAAGCGGTGGCGTCATCTTTATAATGGATAATGACCAGATCCTCCCCGTCTGCGGCCTCGAGCTCATAGACCTGCTTGGCCTTACCTTCGTACAATTGCCGGCCTGGTTTAAAAGCCTTGCCGTCAATCCACGGTTGCTTATGCTTCATAATTCCACCTTGTCAGTATCCCGCTCACAATCCGCTTGCATCGCGGCTCTGAAAGCCACAAGCCGCTGGTGTAATGCGGGGTCTTGGAGGGCAAGCACTTCGCAGGCCAGATACGCTGCATTTGCCCCGTTATCCACCCCCACCACCGCCACCGGGATGGGTCTCGGCATCTGGACCATAGAGAGGAGCGCGTC
>JAISPY010000202.1 GCA_031274565.1 Treponema sp. | reverse complement strand
CTATATACGTTACATTACCGTTTCATTTATTAGTATATTAACTATAGTACTTATTAAGTAGTGATACGATTTATCGGCTACTTAGGGAGGATACTATTTTGAGTATACGACAAATACTATTTAACGGGATTTGTATGTCATTCATTATGTCAATGTGCATGTCCTTTGTTATGGTTGCCCTTAATGTTGGTTTTAACAATCATTTTATAGTACCCTGGCTGAACGGCTGGATTATTGGCTTTGTGGTCTCGCTTCCATTGTCATTTTTTCTACCGCCTTTACTGCAGAAAATAATAAAAATGTTAAAAATATAACAGCTTGTTGTTTTAATATCTTTTTACGATATGCGGTAAAAAAATAAAATGCAGGGCATTTTACTCGTGCGCGGGTCCTCAGCATCCATGTCAGCGGCACCGGCAACGTAATGCTCTATTAAAGCATGAGCGGAGCATACTATGCATAGGTTCTATGCCGGTGGTTTCTGCGCGCCCTAGGGCAAACCCAGCGCGTACCCGAGGGATACCCCCTTCCGTTTAACCGCTTCCCGGAGTATACTGCCCCCATGACGGATACCGGCGTGGCAGGGATCTTGCATAGTCCTGCATTTGCCCCTTATATCGTGGAATCACGGCTTCTCCCGGCGCGGGAAGGGGTGTATGCGTCCTTTCCCCCTGACCTGGACGGCCGTATTGTCGCGGCCCTGTGCAAACAGGGGATATCCCGGCTCTATACCCACCAGCGGGAAGTCTGGGAACACCTGCGCCAGGGCCGTCATGTGGCGGTGCTTACCCCCACCGCATCAGGGAAGACCCTCTGTTATAACCTGCCCGTACTCCAGGCTCTCCTGCAGGACCCGGCTGCCCGGGCGCTCTATTTGTTCCCCACCAAGGCGCTCTCCCAGGATCAGCAGGCGGAACTCAACGAACTGACGGCTTCCTCTGCAGAGGCGAAACTCCCCATCCAGGTCGCTACCTACGACGGGGATACTCCGGATTCCCTGAGAGTCGGGGCACGGGATTCGGGGCGCATCATCATCTCCAACCCGGATATGCTCCATACGGGAATCCTGCCGAATCATCCCAAGTGGATCAAATTTTTTTCCTGTCTGAGGTACATCGTTATCGATGAGGCCCATACCTACCGCGGGGTACTGGGAAGCCATGTGGCGGATCTGATCCGGCGGCTGCGGCGTATCACCGGGTTTTACGGTTCATCTCCCCAGTTCATCCTCTGTTCCGCCACCATTGCCAACCCACGGGAACTGGCGGAGGTCCTCATCGGGTCTCCGGTGACCCTGGTTGACCGGAACGGCGCTCCCCGGGGAGAAAAGCGAATCGTCCTCTACAACCCTCCGCTGGTGGACCCGGTCCAGGGAATCCGCCGCAGCGTAGTAACGGAAAGCCGCCGCTGGATGGCGGCCCTCCTCAAGGCAGGGATTAAGACCATCCTCTTTGCCCGTTCCCGGATCAAAACCGAAGTGGCCGCCGCGTATGTAAACGAAGACCTGGCCAACATTTACACGGATAACGCTCGGATTACGGTGGAAGCCTACCGGGGCGGCTTATTACCCAACGAGCGGAGGGAGATAGAACAGGGCCTCCGGGACGGACGCATCCAGGGAGTGGTCTCCACCAATGCCCTGGAACTGGGTATCGATATCGGTGGCCTGGACGCGGCGGTGGTGGCAGGGTTCCCCGGTTCTTTTCATGGGTTTTGGCAGCAGTCGGGCCGGGCCGGGAGACGGGGGGGAACTTCGGTAGCGGTTTTCGTGGCTTCCTCATCCCCTCTGGACCAGTTCATCATGCAGAACCCCCAGTGGTTTTGGGAAAAAGGGATTGAGGAGGCCCGACTGGACCCGGATAATCCCTACATCTTCATGGATCATCTGAAGTGCGCTGCTTTTGAGCTTCCCTTCCAGGATGAGGCCCTGGAGCAGGGACACGATCCCTTTGGCGCTGAGGCAATGGATGCCCTGACCCTGCTGGAAGAGGAGGGCATCCTGCGGCACACCCAGGGGAAGTGGTACTGGAGCGACCGCTCCTTTCCCGCGGAAGGGATAAGTCTTCGATCCGCGGCCACGGACAATGTGGTGATCCTTGATGTCAGCAGGGGATCCTATGGGGTTATCGGGGAGATGGACCGTCCCAGCGCCAAGGAACTGATCTTCACCCATGCGGTGTATATCCACCGGGGACGGCAATACCTGGTAGAATCCCTGGATATAGCCAATCGGAAGTGCCTGGTCCGGGAAGCGGAAGTGAACTATTTTACCGACGCCCTGGTACGGACCGACATCCAGGTCTTATCCGAAGATGCGTTTTTTACCGTTGTTCCTGAGGGTGAACCGGTTCCGGGATCGCCCATCACCGCTGAAGCCTGTTTGGGGGACGTCCTGGTCCGGTCCCAGGTTACCAAATTCAAGAAAATCCGTTTTCATACCCACGAGAACATTGGATACGGTAACATAGATCTTCCTGAAGAGGAAATCCAGACCAGGGCACTGATGCTGCTCTTTGGGGATACTACCCAAGGGGGGAGGGTTCTCGCGCGGTTTGATGAAGAAGCGGCCGGTTCGGTCTTGGCAGGGATGGGAACCCTGATAAAGCAGATCGCCCCGGTGTTCCTCTTATGCGACAGCCGGGATATCGGGGTGGCGGAACGGGTCCGGGACCCGCATTTCGGGAAGCCTGCGCTGTTTATCTATGATAAGTACCCTGGAGGCACGGGCCTGGCGGAAGCCCTTTCCCAGAAAACCGAATCCCTCTTCGCCGCGATTTATCAGACGGTGGAACACTGCCCATGTAACGCAGGCTGCCCTTCCTGTGTTGGTCCGGGGAGGCATAAGCCGGGAACCAGGGCCTTCCTCAAGGCGCTCACCTGCGGAGGAACCGCGGTATGGGGAATCTAAGGCTTCGTCTGCAGCGTATCAGGGACGCGAGAAGGCCGCCAGTTCCGGCTTTTGAAGCCGGTTCCCGGGATACCCCCTCAGGGAGTTTGGGACTGGAGTGGGTCCCTGGGGGGTTTCAGATGCTCACCCGTTCAGCGGTACTGGATCCTACGCTGACCCTATCCCCTTCGTTACCTGCCGCGCTGCCCATCCTGATCCCGGACCTCCTTAGGTTTACCGCTGACCAGGGTCCCCTACGCCCTGAGACCCTGGTCTTCTTTGACCTGGAGACCACCGGCCTTTCCGTGGGGACCGGGACCACGGCATTCCTCGGCGCCTTTGGACGGTTTGTACCAGCCGAACCCAAACAGGGCAAGCCCCAGGAACCCGGATCAGGCCCGTACCGGCTCCAGGTGGACCAGTACCTGCTTTTGGATTATCCCGGGGAACCGGACTTCCTCGCCACCTTGCTCCGGGCACTCGCTGCCGACGGTCATCCTCCCCTACTGGTAACCTACAACGGCAAAAGGTTTGATCTTCCCCTCCTGCAGACCCGATGTATCATACACCGGATGAGCGTCCCCCGGTATTACGTGGCGGATCTCCTCCACCCCGCTCGCCGGCTCTGGAAGGGCCGGGTCCCGGACTGTTCCCAAGGATCCATTGAATCTCTGCTCGGTATTGATAGGACCGGGGACCTTCCCGGGGCCTTAGCGCCGGAAAGCTGGTTTTCGTTCCTCCGATCCGGGGAAACCGAGGGGCTACTCCAGGTCTGTGAGCACAATCAGCGGGACGTTCTGGGGCTGGCGTCACTGTTCGCAGCCCTTACCCATATCGCCGCCTCCCCTTTGACGGTTTTAGCAAAGTACCGGTATAACCTGGAGCATCTGGCCTTAGCCTGGCGGAAAACCTTGAAACAGAGCGCCACTGCTTGGGGGGCCGCGGTGCAACAAACCGGGGCCGTGCTCTTAGAAGCCGCGACCGCCCAGGCATATCCCCGTGCGGTCCTGGCGACTGCGTTGGATATGATGGTTCAGGGCCATTCTGAACCAGGGCGGCTCCAGCTTCAGAAACTAGCTGCGGGAACTGCCCCGGTTCTGGTCAAGGCCGCCGCGTACCGGGCTTTGGCGATTGATGCGGAATGGCGTTTACAGGATAGTCCCACGGCATTAGGGTATGTGGAAGCGGCCCTGCGTCTGGGGCTGCGGGAGTGTATGCGCAAGGCATTCAGCCACCGCCGGGAACGGTTATTACGCAAGGGAGGAGCTAGGAACCGCCCGCCCACGCCTCCTGCATCCCCATGAGGGAGGGCGATGTCGCCAACAGCCGGAACGGTAGATTTGGGTAGTATCTAATTCATTATACTATACCGAATTATGAAACGATTGCGGGGATGACCCAGGGCGAGCGCATATAAAATAAACCAAAAAAAAGAGTATACTTGGCATGGTTTTCTGGGAGGGAACCATCATACAAGAAAAACCACCACCGCCACTCATGCCCATAATGACCTATTTTGCGGTTATTCGGGACCCACGGCTGGAGCGGCACAAACTATATCCGGTCTATGAAATCATCGTCATAACCATACGGGCAGTCATCGCCCGGACACAAGGCGGGGATGCTATAGAACGATACGCCAAAGCCACAGAAGCCTGGCTACGCCGGTTTCTGAAACGGGAAAACGGTATACCCCATCATGACGTATATCGGCAGGTCATGACCCGGCTTGACCCTACGGAAAGAGCAACGTGCTTTATGAACGGGGTACGGGCACTCAAGCAGGACTATCAAAAGGAAATCAGAGCGATAGACGGGAAGAGGGTACGGGACACTTCAAGACGGGGGGGAAAGCACTCCATCGGGTGAGCGCAGGGGCGACGGAGCACCGGCTGGTCTTCGGGCAGGTAAAGACGGAGGAACAAAGCACCGAAATAAGGGCGATACCGACCTTACGGGAGAAACGGGCGCTGGAAGGGTGCATCGTAACGATAGACGCGATGGGGTACCCGTACAAAAGAGTCGAACAGATCGTGAAAAAGGAGGAGGATTACCTGTTTTCTCTGAAGGGGAACTCGGATGTACCCGTCCGCAAAAAGCCTGCATGAAGATGTGAAAGAGTACTTTGAGGACCTGGATGTTTCGGCACCCTCCGATAAGATCCGGCATATCCGGTTCAATTCGGTCTGGACCCATGATGAGCGGATAGATGACCGGGATTACGCGGTCAGCGACGATATGGGATGGCTGGTTAAACGGCATCCGTACTGGAAGACCATAGGTTCCATAGGGATGGTGGAATCCAGCCGTTCCTGGCTGCGCAAGGACAAGGGACCTGAGAACAGGGCTATTTTGAGGAAACTGGCTTTAACGGTGGCCCGTGCCGATACCGAAACGAAAAGCAGCAGCATAGGGCGGAGAAAACAAATGATGTGGTCTCATGATTATCTTGAACGGCTCCTCTTTCAATCGTCTCTGGTCTCAGATACCACCGATTCGGGGTAATTTATATACGCTCGCCCTGACAAGTCCAAGAATGGTACGAGAAAACCGATGCATACCCTTATGGGTTTCCCGCGGGGACGGTTTGCCGGAGATGGCATAGAAAAAATGCGGGGTCCCTCGAAAAAAGCCCTCGCCCCCGAAATGGTGCTATACCTTTATCCTACGGTAAGAGCCAGCCGCAGATAACACCCTTTTGACGTATCCCTTCCAGCCGCAGGGCTTACAATAAAGCCGTATCCCCCGCCAGGCTTGGTTTCCGCGGACGGCCCGGCCCGCGGCTCGGGGTTTCCTTTAAAGGCAGGTTTGTTCCGGTAAGCGTATCCGCAGGGGTATCGGCTTTTTCGGTTCCTTTGACTGCTGCTTCGGGGAGCGGCGTCCCTGCGATGGGAAGCGTCGATCCCCGCTCCTCGGGGACTGGTACCAGCGCTTCCGGTGCAGGGCTTTGAGTCAGTACTTCCCGGTCCACAAAGAGCTGCTTCCGCAGTTTTTGTTCTATTTCTTGGGTGATGGCCGGGTTTTCTTCCAGGTACGCCTTGGCATTATCCCGACCTTGGCCGATCCGCTCTTCCCCAAAGGAATACCAGGCCCCTTTCTTGTCAATCAGGTTGTATTTCACCGCTCCATCCAGGAGACTCCCCACCGCAGAGACCCCCTTGCCGAATATGATTTCCAACTCCGCCCGTCTAAACGGGGGGGCCACCTTGTTTTTAACTACCTTGACTCGCACCCGGTTTCCAATCGCGTCCGCATCCCCCTTCTCTATGGTTTCGATCTTACGCACCTCAAGCCGCACCGAGGCATAGAACTTGAGGGCATTGCCTCCGGTGGTGGTTTCCGGATTCCCGAACATCACCCCGATTTTCATACGGATTTGGTTGATGAAGATGAGAATGGTCCGGGATTTCCCGATGATGGCGGTAAGCTTGCGCAGGGCTTGACTCATAAGCCGCGCCTGAAGCCCCATGTGGGCATCTCCCATATCTCCTTCAATTTCCGCCTGAGGGGTCAGCGCTGCCACAGAATCCACCACCAGCACATCCACCGCGCCGGAACGTACCAAGTTTTCGGCGATTTCCAGCGCCTGCTCCCCGGTATCAGGCTGAGAAATCCACAGTTCATTGCTATTGACCCCTAGGTTTTTCGCGTATACCGGATCCAAGGCATGTTCGGCATCAATAAATGCGGCGATGCCTCCTCGTTTCTGGGCCTCGGCGATGGCATGGAGCGCCAATGTGGTCTTTCCGGATGATTCAGGACCGTAAATTTCGATGATCCGGCCCCGGGGATACCCGCCGATACCCAGGGCCTCATCCAACAGGATAGAACCGGAAGGAATTACCTCGATACCCGCCGCATTGGTATGGGTTCCCAGCTTCATAAGGGAGCCTGCGCCGAACTGCTTCTCTATCTGGAGCCGGGCCGCTTCCAGGGCCTTCTCCCGTTCCGCCATCGATGCCTGAGCGTTTCCCCTGGATTTATCATGTCCCAGCTTCTCACTTCTTTCTATATCCATTTTTGCCACCCGTTCCCCCTTCTGCTCGCTTCTTCATACAATATAAGGCAGCCCTACTGGTTTCTGCTTTAATCGTTAAGGATTTCTAAGGATATGAAGCTCTGCTCGACCTTGTCAATGCGCATATACCGGGCGTTTCAGGGCAGCGGCAGTATAAGGCGATGAGGGAGGCCAGTTCCTGTACCTTACCCCAACTGACACATACAAATATATGCATGGTATAAAGTGGATAAGGAGATGGTGGTGATCCAGAAAGTATGATAAATAATTCCTTATAATATAAAGACTTAGCGTTCATTCCTCTGGAATATGACGTTTTGGCCCGCCTATAAAGCCATGCGAAACATTGCGGCGGGCCAAAATGTAGCGGAGAAAAACCCCACAAAAGGTGTAGTCCGACTAGGGTTTTTCGGAGCCCGAGTCGCCGCCAGGTGGTAAGCATATACAGACCTGTTGCGCAGTTGTATTTTGTTTTTATTATTCCTTGATTGTTACACCACCATCAATAACTATTGAAGTTCCATTTACAAATGATGCTGCATCCGACAATAAATATATTATTGCATATGCTATTTCTTCTGGTTTCCCAAACCGCCCTAATGGATATTTTTTCTTATGTTCTTCTAATTGTTCTTCTGTTACTATTCCATGTTCCATTATATTTGTATCAACCATTCCTGGGTTTACACTATTACATCGTATTTCTTTATTGAGCAAATCCAATGCAATGTTTTTCATAAATCCATTAATTGCACCCTTTGAGGCTGAATACATACTGTTCCCAGGTGTTGAACTGTATACACCAGCTACTGATGATACATATACAATTGATGACCCCTTCCGCAATTTTTTCATTTTAAGTAATTTTTGTGTTAATAATATTGGCGCAATGGTATTAACCTGAAAAGTTATGTTTAAATCTTTTTCATTTATAAATTGCGGTAAAAGCAACTTATTTATCCCGGCATTATTTACCAATCCATGCAATTGATCAACTGAATTCGCCAATTTATCAATATCTGCCGTTGCAGTTAAATCCGCAATTATTTTCTCATGTCCATCACCTTCCAATTGAGAAAATGTTTTTTGAAGTCGTTCTTCGTTTCTGGCGGTAATAATAACTCTTGCACCCATTTTTGAACATTCAATTGCTGTTGCACGCCCTATTCCTGAAGAAGCACCGGTGATCAATATTATTTTATTTTTTAATGAAAATGGATTAAATGGTTGGTGGTTGGTGGTTGGTGGTTGGTGGTTGGTGGTTGGTGGTTGGTGGTTGGTGGTTGGTGGTTGGTGGTTGGTGGTTGGTGGTTGGTTCATTTTATGCACAAATTCTCCTTTTTGTCAAGGGGTATTCCCTATAACTGAATCTATTCTACATCTTTTTATTTTTTTTGTCAAGGCTTTTTGTCCAATTTGTCAAGACGCAATAGAAATGTCCTCTATTTCAGCGCAATAGAAATGTCCTCTCCCCTTAAGCGGCATGAGAGGCCAACCGGCC
>JAISPY010000189.1 GCA_031274565.1 Treponema sp. | reverse complement strand
ATGTACATGAGCAGTCTAACCGGCATGTTCGGGTTGATAGTGGACTGATGTTCGATGAGTACCACCAGCCTCGTGCCTATCGAGAAGGAAATATCGTTGATTTTCCCTTTGAAGACGGCGTCTTGGAGGGTGTTTATCTCGATGGGGATGTCCGGGTCTAGGGGGATACCCGCGATGGCACTGTACAGTTCCCTAAGGACATCGGGACGGGCGAAAAGCAGAGAAAAGACGCTGTCTTTGTACCGGCTGTTGGCTCCCATAGGGCTTCCTTACCACTTCGTGTTTTTAAATATACGGGGTTATACGTGGATTGGCAAGATGACCTGCGGAGCAAGGCGGCAGGGGGGGCCTGTTGCGGAGCTTGAACTTATCTACACGGCGCCCATCTGTCCGGGTAAGTATCACCATGGTGAGCAGCGCAGTCGCCGACGTGGAGGCTTCGGTAAAACGGGGGACCGCCGCGGGCGAAACTTTTCTTATTGATTCCTATGTGAGGCAGTTCCAAAATGGCAGATTGGGGAATCAGCTCTACTATATGGGGAAAAAGTACCCTGAAAATGCTCCGAAAATCCATAGTTAGGGTTACATGTAAAATTGCTGCAGTCAGTCTAAAAGTAATTACATCTTAACCGATAATAGGCGTATGTGGAAAAATCATGCTGCATCGAGTTCGATTAATAGTTCGATTAATAGATCAAGGCCCAAAGCATGGGCTAACCTGCTTATACCGCCCCATATCATAGCCTGGGTATGTATCGGTATCTATATAGCGGCCGTCGGATTCGCGGGATTTCGCATGTATACCGGTATCAGGGAGCGCCGAACCCTGGCGGAAACCGAATTCTTCGGTCTCGCCGATGTTTCCGCATCCGCAGGATCCCAAGGGTTTATGAGTGAACTCTTCAAAGCCTCGGTACTGGACGCCCTGAGTTCCTCAAAAACCCTGCAAGGGGTGATTCTGGTCGCCCCTATCGGAAATTACGCCTTTGAGCGGCTTAAAGGGGAGACGGTGAACTGGACCGGTGATGTACCTCATTTCAAGCAGCAATTCGGCCTATCAAAAGAGCCTTTTAAAGAAGGGTTATCGATTAATACCATGCGGAACGTATACCTCAGTGCGGTCTACAGCACCCTTGATTATGCCCAGTGTATCACCATCTTAAAACATACCCTCTTCGTCATTGGCGCGGCTTTTGGTATAGCCTGCCTTACGTTGCTGCTGCAATTCTTCCAGGTGCAATCCCCGTACCCTCCTCCTTCAGTGCAATCCTCCTATCCGAGCGAGTCGGTCCAGCACAGCAAAAACCCTGCCCCTGATACTGATACGCCTGGGGAAACCCCGGAAAAGAGTACCCCCTTGCCCCCCCCCGCCAAGGGAGGTCCGAAAACCAAGGGCGCTGCCCCTTCGCCCTCCGCGAAAGGAGCGGTTCAGGGGCTTGGGGAGAAGCGTATCGGTGAAGAATCCGCTATCCGGGATCGGCTTGCCTCAGAGCTGCACCGGAGCGCTTTTTTTGAACAGGATGTGGTATGTATGATCATAGAACTGGAGGATACGGTACATGCGAAGAATCTATACCCTTTGATTATCGATGAGGTGATACGGTTTTTCATGCTCCCAGACCAGATCTTTGAAAAAGGAACCAACCGCATCGCCCTGATCCTATCGGAGGTCAATCTGGATCAGGGCCTTGCCAAATCCGGGGAATTCCACAAACTTGTCTTAGGCAAATACCCCCAATTCACCCGGAATCAAGCCAATCTGTATATCGGCCTGAGTTCCCGGGCGGGCAGGTTCATCAATGCGGAACGGCTCATCCTGGAAGCAAACCAGGCCCTGGAAAAAGCCCGGGAAGATGCTTCCGCTCCTATTGTGGCCTTTAGAAGCGACCCGGAGAAATACCGGGCTTTTATTGCGGCGCAAAATACGAAGCAGTCTTGAAGATCCTGTTCACGGTCCATTCCGCCAGAGCATAGCCATAGGGGTTATCGGACACCACGGCACTGCGCCGATTGGCTTCCAGGGGACCTACCCGGATGGTATGACTCAGGCCGTTCCCCAAGTCCAGGACAAGCCTGCCCTCAGTAAGGGCCTCTACCGCACTGGTTTCAGCCAGGGAGAGAAAGTCTTCCCCTTCCGCATCCAAAATAGACCGTATATAGGCCTCTACCCGTGGAGTATCCAACTCAGGTACCGCAGCACCTTCTATGATCCAGCCTCCCCCAGACCGGCTGAGGCTAAAGGGCGGTTCCGGCGCACTGCTTTCCTCCTCCGGAAGCGGAGGAGCATACACGGTAAGGCGCTGGACCGCTGCAAGTCCTGGTTGTTCCGCCTCCGGAAACAGCCGGAGGTTGTACCAAGAAGTCCGGGAACTTGCGACATAGCCGGCCAGGGTAGTATCCCCGGAACGAACCTCGTTCTGGTCCTGCTTTCTTAAATACACCTCTTGACCCGTGGGATCCCGCTGCCCCACCAGGAGATCCAGCAACGGCGGGACAGCAGCGCCTCCTCGGATCAGAATCCGGGAGGCAGCATTTTCAGTAAGCCCCAGCCGTTCATGAGACGCGGCTTCAGTGCTTCGGACCGGGTAGTTTCCCTTGTTTGAAAGGATCCGCAGAAAATCTGCCACCCGCTCTTGCTTGGCCGGGTAGTCCCCGTCATCCCGGGAAACAAACCAGCGGTTCCCCTCTTTCCGTACTAGGGTAAGGGATTCGCCGGTCCCGGAAAGCTCGATCCGGTCCGCCTCAGCGAGCTGTTTCGCCTCGACCCACTGAAACGCGGCGTTCCGGGCATTGACCCGTTCAGGCTCAAAGACCCAGGTCCCGGCATATACCAGGGCAAGGACCCCCACCAGACCTACCAGAAAGCGTAGTTTCGTTTTATATATCATGCTGTATGCTCCTTATCCGGGAACGCCGTCTCCAGGCAACGCAGATTCCCACGAAAATGACCCCCAGGGGGACCAGCGCCACATTGAGGATCCGGGCGAATAGCATGGTAACCACCCGTTTTTCCTCGTTGATGATCTTATCAAGCCGTCCGTTCAAGCGCTCCCGATTCCGAATACCGATGATATCCGCATCAGTACCCAGCCACGATACGGCCTGGACCAGGAAATCGAAGTTTCGCAGTTGCCCACGGGTGAAGTTCGAGGCCACATCCGTATCGCCTATCACGATGATCCGGGATTCCTGGGTTTCCGCGGGAAGATCCGGTAATTCCTCGAAAGACCCTTCCCTCACAGGCTTGGGCAGATCCGCAAAATAACTGGGGAACTTCCCGGAAAGCGCTGCGGCCATTACCTTTACGCCGGTGGTATCCGGCGCTTCCCGCTCAAACAGATAGGCTCCTGCCACTGGATCCGCGGCAAAGTCCTTGGTCTGTAACCACGCCTCCGGAGAACTGGTAAAGAGGGTCTCCGCGGTAACCTGTTCCGGCGGATTAAGCTCCAGGGGACTGGGCCAAAACAGATCGATCCCCCCGAACTGCGCGGTGAGGGGATGCTGGGCATTGCCGTTTTCCTGCAGGATCCCTATCCACAGGGGGTACCGGACCAGGTGGAGCTGCACCGCCCCACTGGGGGTCTGGGTCTGATATTGCAGGGGCAGGGCAGTACGATCCAACACCAGGGCAGGTTTTACCGTGGCGCCGTAGTAGGAAACCATGGCGAGCAGCCCCTTATCGGTCATCACCCGGGCTTCCAGGTTGCCCTGGGTATTGATGAACACGCTTTCCAGGGCAAACAGCACCTTGCCCCCCCCCTGAATGTACCGGTCGATACGGTAGAGCGCCCAGTCATCCAAGTCCTCGGTTCCTCCCAGCACAAACAGCGACGGCAGGTCATCGGGGATTTCATCTCCCCCATTGATGAGCCGCACCCGGAACCCTGCTTGGATAAGGCTCTGGTTGAGGTACTGGTAATCCACGGTCCACTGCCGGTACGCATCCGCCACCATGACCCCGATCTCCCGTTCCACCCCCCGCACCAGAACGCGGATCCGAGAGGTCAAATCGTATTCCAGGGTTTCCAGGGAAAAGACCACCGGTAGCACCTCCACCTGATTCAGATACTCGATGGCAATGCCGGTATACACCGTGGCAACGCTGGCCTGGTCCCGTTCTACGGTCTGGATCTGCTGGGGTTGGATACCAAGCTGCTCCACCGCCTGGGCAAGCCCGGTCTTGGCAGGGTCCCTCCGGGTAAACCGGATCTTCCCACGGGAATAGGCGGCGTATTCCCGCAACAGGTCTTCGATCTCTCCAGGTACGGGGTGGACCGCGGCCAGTTTCTCCGAAAGATAATAGGTGATCTGCACCTGGTCGGGGATTTCCGTATAGAGCTTACGGGAAACCTCCGCGATCGTATAGGCGTGGTTTTTGGTCAGGTCCAGCCTGAACCAGAGCCGGCGGCTGAGCAGCAGCCCCAGCGTCAGGGCAAGGACGCTTAACAGGGTGATGATCTGTACTTCACGCTTGGTCATCCCTTACCTCCATTTTCTCAAGATGAGCACCCGGGTGTTGAGGAACAAGAACAGCGCCGTGGTCAGCACGAAAAAGGCCAGATCCCGGGTATCAATGATGCCCTTGGAAAAGGTTTCAAAATGAAAGGACAGGGAAAAGAAATTTATCCCTTCGGTGAGCAGGGGGGGCAGGTTCAGGGTGAAGCTGATCTGGTTGATGAACATCATCACCAGGAGCACCACCGCGCTCCCCAGAAAGGCCCCGGCCTGGTTGCGGGATAAGGCGGAGAGTAAGAGCCCGAGACTCGTTGCCGAAGCCCCCAAGAGGAAGGCCCCCGCGTATTCTCCCAGGATAACCCCGCCGTCAAAGTCCCCCAGGGGGAGGAGACTCAAAGGCACCGGGATGGTTAAGCCGATGATCCCGGCCAAGGCGATGAACGCGGCGCAGAACTTCCCCAGCACCAGGTCCCATTCAGAGAAGGGCATGGTGAGCAACAGTTCGATGCTGCCGAGCTTCCGTTCTTCTGCCCAGCCTTTCATGGTAAGCACCGGTATCACCAGGACAAAGCCCAGGGGAAAGGCCGCGAAGAAAGGCCGCATGGTCGCGGTATCCAAGGTAAAGAACCGCTGCACATAGAAAAGCCATATAGAAACAAAAAGAAGAAAGAACACACTTATCCCATAAAAAAAGGGGGAAATGCTATACGAATAGAGTTCCTTTCGCACCAAGGCCCAATTTTTCTCTATTTTTGCGGTCATGCAGCCCCCTCCTCGGCGGTGAGTTTTACGAATATGTCTTCCAGGCTGAGTTTCTTCCGGTTCATGCGGAGGATTTTAAGCCCTTCGCTCACCGCCCAGTCGAAGATCCGCTCCCCGTCAATGCCTTGGCCGCCGCTTCCCAGGGTAAAACGCAGCCGTATCACCCCGGAGGCTTCCGCTTCCAGGTCTCCCAGGCTCAAATCTTCCCCTGCACGGGTGAGCCGCTCGATTTTTTCCCGCATCCCCGCTTCATCCGCGCCTTTGAGGGTCAATTCCCAGGTATCGGCGCCTTTGAGGGTTCCGGCGATTTCTTCTGGCTTGCCCTGGGCGGCGATACGGCCTTCGTTGATGATAAGCACCTGGGAACAGACCGCCTCAACCTCCTGCAATATATGGGTAGAAAGGATCACGGTCTTGCGTTTGCCCAGTTCCTTGATGAGATTCCGGATTTCGATGATCTGGTTGGGATCTAAGCCCGAGGTAGGTTCATCCAGAATGAGGATGGGAGGATCATGGATGATAGCTTGGGCTAAGCCCACCCGCTGTTTATATCCTTTGGAGAGGGTCTCGATGCGTTTTCCCGCTACCTGCTCCAAGCCACAGGCGGCGAGGCTCCCTTGTATGGCCTTTTTCCGGGCGTTTTGCGGTACGAGCCGGGCGCAGACGATAAAGGAGAGGTATTCATCCACCGTGAGATCCCCGTAGAGGGGAACGCTTTCCGGCAGGTACCCGATACGCTGCTTCACTGCCACCGGGTCTTCCTGCACGGAAATCCCTTCGACTAAGGCGGTTCCCGCTGAAGGGAAATGGTATCCCGTGAGGATCTTCATGATGGTGGTCTTTCCCGCGCCGTTCGGGCCGAGGAAACCGAGGACCTGATCCGTACCGACTGCAAAAGATACACCCCGTACTGCCTCCACCGGGCCGTACCGTTTGGTGAGTCCCTGAACTTCTATCATGGGGCATTTACTCCTTGCATTTCTTTTTTAACAGGTATGATACCCCACGGGGGGATATATTACAAGTATTTTTCTTAGGGGATCCAGGGCCAGCGCATATAAAAATTTTTGTCCACGAATTACACGAATTAAGAAGGAATCACGCGCTAAAATCCGTTACATCAGCGTAATCCGTGGATTTTTTATCGTTAATACCCGCTCATTTTTGCGCATTAAGCACGATGGTCATATCCATAATTCGCGTTAATTAGCGTCATTCGCGGACTCTTTTGTTTATATGCGCCGGCCCTGGGTTTGCAATACTCCGGGACAAAACAGTAACCGCAGGCTTATGCCTCCCCGCATCTTTTCCGTTTTTTCTATACATACCATAGGGACCCTCCGCCCCATTAGCCACCGGCTTGCTCATCCTGCCCCGCACGCCTGAGGGAACTGGAGGCATCAAAAATCATTTTCTGGGTGCGGACCCTCCGCCTCCGCGTTCCTTTCCGAAGGCCAGTCGTGATAGGTTCTGCCGGTTTTCCGGCTCCTGCGGCGGGTTTGCCGATCCTCTAAGAAATCCGGGATCCCCATACATAAGAAAATCCCTGCTCCAAGCGCAAAGGCCACGATCTTGATCGTGGTATCGGAAATAGCCTGGGGTTCAGCGGCGGTCAGTAATTGACCCGGTTCGATCAGGGGTTTCCGCATCCCTTCCAGACCCACGATCCGGATAAACCGTTCATTCCCGTTACTGTACCCCAGGTCCCGGGCGTAAATCTCGATGGTCTCTTTATCATACATGAGGGCGTCTTTGGTAATTTCCAGTTCTTTATTGATACGTCTCAGGGATTCCATGTTTTCAGCGAGTTTATCATGTTCTCTCCTGAGTTGCTGATACGCAGATACACCCACCGGGCCGCGTACTACCGAGAATAACGTATAGACAACAATCCCAACCCATAGGGGAATGAGATATTTTACGGATCCCATTAGTATAAGTTACGGATTTTCACCGGTTATTCTTTAGTAGGGGTACTCAGACCCCGTAGGCTTGCTCATTTGCGCGGGTCCCAGAGGCAGTTCCAAAATGGCAGATTTTGGAACCAGCTCATTGGTCATTCATTATTTTTCTGTAATGTACTTTTCCTACTTGCCCCTGCCATTATGCCGCAGGTTACGGCGCGGCATGCTCGGCGATGTCCGAAAAGCGGTTGATGAGGGTAATAAGCTCGCGGGCTTTGTCTTGGCCAAAGCGGGAAATAATTTCGGCAAGACGCTCTTCGGTTTTCGCGTTTGTTTTTTCGATAAACGCCGCGCCTTTGCCGGTAAGGGACAGGATGATGCGGCGGCGGTTATCCTTGTCCACCTCTCGGGTCAGGTAACCCTTTCTTTCGAGGGAGCCGAGCATCTGCGATACGGCGGCCTTGGTAACGCACAGATTGCGGCAGATTTTTTCGCCGCTTAAATCGCCAGGGTGTTCGCGGATGTGGTACAGCAGGTAGAGGGAAGCCATGTTCAGGTCCCCGTCTTCCGGCGGCGCGCAGGGGCGGAAGGTCAGGGCGAGTTTTTTGAACCGGAACAGGCAGCGCAACAGCTCATTGTGCAGTTCATTTTGCATGGGAACGCAGCTCCTTTAACA
>JAISPY010000187.1 GCA_031274565.1 Treponema sp. | reverse complement strand
TGCCGTTCACCCCCTGAAAGGGTGGAGCCGTTCTCGCCTATCACCGTATCATAACCCTCGGGCAGTTTTCGGATAAACTCGTCGCAGCGGGCAGTCCGCGCCGCGGCATAGACCGCTTCATCGGAAGCACCCGCTTTACCGATACGGATAGTGTTCATCACCGTATCGTTAAAAAGCACCACATCTTGAAACACAAAACTCATATACCCCATCAAGACTTCCGGGTCAATGCTGCGGATATTGACACCGCCGATGAGGATTTCCCCTTCCCGCACGTCCCAAAACCGGGCAATCAGGCGGGATACCGTAGTCTTGCCGCTCCCCGAAGGTCCTACCAGCGCAGTAACCCTGCCTGAAGGAATAGTGAGACTGAAATGGTTCAGTACGTCTTGGTCGCGGTAGGCAAAGCTGACGTTCTTGAGTTCGATGGTGTGATCCTTGAGGGTAAGCGCCTCCGCGCCGGTCATAGCAGGCTCACGGCGGAGTTGCTGCATACGCTTGGTGGAGACCAGATAGAAGAAGAATTCCGGCAGCAGGGTAAGGACAATCAGCAGGGGCGCATAGATGCGGGCGCTTATCAGGATGAACATAAGCAGGGGAATGACGCCGATGCTCCCGCCGGTTACCCGGGAAACCCCGGTCAGCACCACGAGGCCGATACCTACGTGGAGTATGGTCATCGCCAGGGTGATACCTATTCCTGCCATGCCCTCAAAGCGCATCGCTATCCGCATCATGGCCTTGAGCGCTCCTTCCAGGGTTTCTGCTTTTTCTCCTGCAAGCCCGAAGGCTTTGACGACCTTGATGCCCTCCAGGTATTCCTGAAGGTAATCGGATACCGCCAGTTTAGCGACTACGAGCCGTTCTCCCAGGAGTTCCTGCAATTTCCGGCTTCCCAGGATGAGGGCAAACGCAAGGGGCAGAGCGGCGAAGAGGGCCAGGGCCATACGCCAGTCGTAGAACCCGAGGCATAGGCATACCACGGTTACGGTAATGATGTTGCCGTACAGACCCGGCACCACATGGCTCATGGTATGTTCGATGGCGGTACAGTCCGCCATCATAGTGGTGGTCAGTTCTGAGAGGTCTTTGTTATTGAAGAAGCTCAGGGGAAGCCGCCGAATATGTTCGGCTACTTCCAGGCGGATCCGTTCCGATTCGCGGTATGCGGCGGTGTAGGTTTTGCGGTATTCGTTGCGGTAGGCAAGAAAATACACGAGCGCGGAAACCAGCCCCAAACCGAACAGGAACCAGAGACGGGTGCGGTCCAAAGCCGTTCCGCTCATCAGCGGATCCAGCAGGGTGATGATGGTTTGGATAATCACGGCAAAGGACAAAAGATGGGTGAGATTGGTAATCACCACCGCAAAAATCGCCCGCTTACCATTCCGATACCCATCGTCCGATAAACCCAGCGTAGTTTTTAGGTTAACCATGACGTGCTCCGAGCGCATCCCGACCGAGCGTCCAGGTCATCGCGCCGGTATACTGTTCCCACATGCGGCGGTAGCGTCCCCCGGCGTTCACCAATTCGCCGTGGGTTCCTGTTTCCGCAACCCGTCCCTGATCGATCACCACGATTTTATCCGCTCCCCGTACCGTGGAAAGCCGGTGAGCAATGATGATCACGGTTTTATTGTGCATCAGTTCCTCCAAGGCCTTTTGTATCTTCTGTTCGTTCTCCGGGTCCGCGAAGGCAGTGGCTTCATCAAGCACGAGGATAGGCGCATTTTTGAGGATTGCCCGGGCGATAACCAGCCGCTGCCGCTCCCCGCCGGAAAGATGGATGTTTTTTGCGCCGATCACCGTGTCGTAGCCCTGGGGCAGGGCCTGAATAAACTCGTGGCACTGGGCGGCCTTTGCCGCGGCGATGGCCGCTTCCCGGTCCGCGTTTTTGTTGCCGATCAGGATATTGTCCATGATGCTCTGCTTAAAGAGAAATACCTCCTGAAACACAAAGCTTAAGATCGACATGAGGTATTCGCTCGCCATATCCCGGATATCCACCCCGCCAATGGTAATCGCACCACCTGAAACCTCGTAAAACCGGGGAAGGAGGTGGGCCAGGGTCGATTTCCCGCCCCCTGAGGGACCCACTAGGGCGGTAACTTCCCCCTGCTTCGCGGTAAAGCTCACCTCCTCGAGGGCGACCGCTTCCCCCGCGCCGTTGTAGGTGAACCTAACCCGGTCGAAGGACACGGAATAGGCGCTGCTTGTCCGAGGCGCGGAGGTTTCCACCAGGGGCGGTACGTCCAGCATCGTATCCATCCGTTCAATGCCGCTCTGGATCACCTTACCGTTCTGGGAGACGTAGAGCAGCTTGATGAAAGGCGCGGCCAGGGAAACCGAAAATATGAGGTAAAACACCGATGACAAGGCAAATGCGCCGTAATCCGTCGCATCCCCTGACAGTAGGATAATCACCGGAATCAGAAACACGAACACGTGACCTATGATCAGCATAAAGAGTTCCATGAAGATCTCAAAGTTCATGGTATAGTCGAGACAGAATTTGCCGTAAGCCGTGATGATTTCGTAAAATCTGCGGAAGCTGTAGATGGTCTGGTTAAACGCCTTCACCACGGAAATACCCCGCACATATTCCACCGCGGCGTTGTTCATGTGCTCCAGGGAATCCTGGTACTGATTCACAAAAATCCGGGCGTTTTTATTGCCGAAAGCGGTCATCTGGATAAGGTAACTCAACAGGATCGGTACGAAGCTGGCCAGCCCCAGCCGCCAGTCAAAGACAAAGAGGATGACCAGGGTGATTACCGGCATGGCAAAGGAACCTGCCAGGTCAGGAAGCTGATGGGCGATAAAGCCTTCCAATTTTTCGATGTTTTCATCCGCCACCTTCCGCAGCTTTCCCGTGGCATGTTCGGTATGAAAGCCCAGGGGAAGGGATGCGATATGGCGGGTAAACTCCAGCTTTAACTGGTAGATGGTAGTGAACGCCGCTAAGTGGGAGCACATGAGGGCGATAAAGTTAAGGAGTATCGCGCCTCCCGCGCCTCCACAGGCAAACCAACCAAGTCTAATCATATACTCCCGATCGAGGCTCCCCAAATCCGCGGCGCTTCGTACCAGTTCCCGAATCAGATAGTATATGGCGATAAAAGGGGTAAAGGATACGGCCACGCTTGCCACCGCAAACACACAGGAGGCGATAACCAGCCCCTTTTTCCGTAATGCCAGCTCCCAAAGCCGGGCCATGCCGGTTTTATGGGGCTGCGGGCTTGGTTCAGATTTTTTCCGTTCCATACTCAGACTCCTCCTTTTGTGCCCGGGCGCTTAGGCACATGCCGTTTTTCCCTTTGGACACGATGGCTATGGTGATAAATCCCGCTGCGCTGAGCATGTTTTGAAACTCCGCATCGGTATAGGTTTGTAAGTCCAGCAGCTTGATCCAGTATTGATAGGGTGTTTTGCCCTCCTCCTTAGGATGCAGCTCGTTGCAGATGAAAAAGAGACCCCCCGGTTTCAATACCCGCCTGACTTCCCGGAGATCCTTAACCAAATCCGGCCAAAAATAAACGGTTTCAAAGGCGGTAACCACATCAAAGGTGTTGTCCGGCCACGGGTTATGGGATACACTGCCCAGCCGTATGTCCGACCGGCCCTGGCAAACCGCTTTCTGGTTCAGTTTCTTGGTCTTTTCCACACAGATTTCCGCATGATCCAAACCGCAAACCATACCCGTCCGCGCCTGTTTCAGCATCCGCAGCACATTTTTCCCGCCACCGCATCCGATATCCAGAATGACATCCTGGGACTTGATAGTAAGCTGCTTAAGCCCCCAGGTAGAAATCGCCATATGCCCCAGGTTCATCCCGGCGACAAAGAGTCGGCCCCCCATCCCTTGGGGCTTGCGGGCATGCTGAAAATAGTTCTTAACCATAGTCGTTCTCCTGGAGCACGTGGAGGAGACCAAACCGCTACCCTTCCCTGCTCCACGGGTTTTAGGCAGCCTCAAACATGCCCCGCGGTTCCCGATCTGGCCCTTATGGGGTTAATCGCTGCTACCGGCTTAGGACCTAGTAGAGCGATCCATCTCAGCGGCTATGGAGGGACATTATGTTAGTTTATACTAACCATCTACAAGATACCGCGGATAGCTTGATTGGTCAATACCGGATAGGCAGATCCGCTTGGGCAAACCGCCCGGTCCACTTCCTCTGTGGGAAAGGATAAACCCATAGCACTGCATAATTCCGTATTTCTCCCCCGCAGCCTTCTATGGGTGATTGCAAGGCAAGGGCATTTAAAATTGTATTTCTTTGTAGAATAAGGAATCAGGCATTGCTGTACCCCGTATTTGAGGTGAAGCATTTCCTTATCCTACAATACATTAGAAAAGTAAATGCCCTTGTCCTGGGGTGATTGCGTGAAGGGGTTGAGATGTATACACTTGAAATATGACTCGGGGCATCTTACTAGCAGGAAATGATTCATCTTTGTCCGCCGCGGTGGCGGTTGAAGCGGCTAAACGGGTTGAATATTTTGCTGCGGCGTTTGTTCCCAATCGTCTAGCGGATCCCCTCGCGTCTCAGAGCCTTCCTGGGATGGAATGCCTTATCCCGCTCCATTGGAACCCAGGAAGCCCGGTCTCAGCCCGTACCCTGATTCTGGCGGCTGAAAACCGGCTGGAGCATATCAACGAGGCTATCCTGGTCTGTGTGCCCCCCCAGATACGGAAGCACCCGGGCGAGCTGGTGGCCACTGAAATCGAAATCATGGTCAACGATCATATCAAGGGCTGGTTTTTTCTGGCCAAGGAATTAACCGCTCTTTTTAGGATGAAAAAAGCCGGAACCCTGGCCCTGGTGCTGTCTGAATTCGCTCCGGAAAGCGGCCGCGAGGAAGCTCCGGACCTCATGGGACCTTCGGCGACCGAGTCCTTCCGGGCCTTTACCCAGGGATTACTGAACGCTTCCCCGGAGGAACCCTTCCGCATCCTGGGATTTTCCGCCATGGAAACCAGTAATGACGCGGATTTCGCCGCCTTCATCTTCAAGGTCCTGGAAGAAGGAAACAAGCGGAATAACGGCAAGTGGTTCAAATTTGGTAAAGGCCGAGGGCTTTTCGGCCGATAGACCACTCAACGTAGGACCCGCGCACGAAATACATGGCATGTTATTCGTGCGCGGGTCCTAAAGACCTATGCGGTAATGGCTCAGGTAAAATACCTCACCCCGGCCTCAAAAATACGCTGCTCCTTGTTTCCGGGGATATTGATGTGCACGTATTTTCCGGCGCGCTCGGAATGACCCATCTTCCCGAGGATCCGGCCATCCGGACTGGTGAGTCCTTCAATCCCAAAATCAGAGCCATTGGGATTATCCGGTTCCGCAGTGGTGGGCTTCCCTGCGGCATCCGCATAACAGAACGGCACTTGGCCTGTCCTGAAAAGGGCCGCTCCCTGGTCCGGAGCGATAACCAAGCGTCCTTCTCCGTGACTCACCGGGATAACATGGATGCTGCCCGGTTCTTCCAGAGAAAGCCAGGGAGAACGGTTAGACCGTACCACCGTGCGGACCATCCGGGAAACATGCCGGCCAATCCGATTAAAGGTCAGGGTCGGCATGGTTTCGTCCGCTTCACAGTAGCCCCCATAGGGTACCAGTCCCAGCTTGATGAGGGCCTGGAAGCCGTTGCAGATGCCCAGTATGAGCCCATCCTGGATTTCCAGGAACCGGTTCACCGCTTCGACGATGCGAGGGGAGCGGAACACATTGGCGATACATTTTCCCGAGCCTTCCGGTTCATCCCCAGCGCTGAATCCTCCGGAAAGCCCGATGATCTGGGCTTCCCCCAGGGCCGCAGCCAATTCCCGGATGGACTCCTGAATCATATCCCGGTTCTGGTTTCTGAATATGACCAAACGGGTCTGGCCGCCTGCCCGGAGAAAAGCCCGTTCTAGATCCCATTCACCGTTGGTCCCTGGAAACACCGGCAGTACCACCAGGGGTTTTACGGGCTTACTGATGATACGCCGCCCCGGGGGATTCCTGGTTGGTTCTACCCAGAAGGGTTCCCCGATCCCCTGCGCCGCGACGGTCCTTCCCAGGGAGGTCTGGGGATACACCGAGTTCAGGGGGACTTCATAGGCCTGGCGCAGTACCCCCAGGGGAAGCTCCCCGGATTCATGGTTTTGCCGAACCCGGAAGACCGGCTCATGCAGCGTCCGAGCAGTCAGCGCCCATGCGCCTGCACCGGTAAGCCGCTTCACCACATCCTCCGGGGAACAGGCCGTGCCGTCCAGTTCCACCAGTACCGACCCCTGATAGGTTGCAGCGTTCACCAAGGAAAAGGTTGCGGCTTCCGCTTCGATACCCACGGTATTGCCAAAGGCCATGATTCCCAGGGTAGCGGCGATTCCCCCGGGACCGACGGGGTAGGCAGCCCGGACCAGTCCCGCCTGACGCAGTTCCATGAGGGCATCCAGGTTTGCCTTAAAGGTTTCCCAGGCATCTTTCCCCGAATCCTGATAGAGCAGGATGATAGGGTTCCCCGGCTTGCCGCTTAAGGCGCCGGAACAGACCGATGCTACCGGGGCTATTCCCGCGGCAAAAGCCACTAGGGTGGGGGGAACCGTGAGCCGGATCCCCCGATCCGGATCCTGATAGGTTCCGGACATGGAATCCTTGCCGCCGATGGCAGGGACCTGCAGGATAAGCTGGGCTTCCAAAGCGCCTAAAAGGGCCGCCGTGGGTTTTCCCCAGGATTCCGGGGTAGCAGGCTGTTCAAAATATTCCTGCAGCGAAAGCCTGCTGGTCCAAGGGTTTCCCCCCAGGCAGGCGAATTTTGCCAAGGCTTCCCGGATAGCCCCCTTTGCTCCGGTATAGGGGTCCTGGCTGCTCAGTTCCGGATCATACCCAAAACTCATAAGACTTGCGGTACGACTCTCCTTGTCGAGCGCGGGAAGCAGCGCCGCCATCCCGCATTCGGGGGTTCCCTGTTCGTTACCCCCCCAGGGAAACAGCACCGAACCTGCGCCGATGGAACCGTCGAACCGTTCTTGCAATCCCCGCCTGCTTCCTGATCGCAGGGAACCCAGTTCCTGTTTCAGCCGTTCCAATAACCCTTCCACCGAGGGGGGAGGCTCCGGGTCCGTTGCAAAAGACAGGCCCGGCAGGATGACCCGGGCAGACCGGGTCGCGCCGCCGGAGTTGAGGAATTGCCGGGAGAGGTCCACCATGGTTGTACCCCGCCAGCGCATCCGGAACCGTGGATCGTCCTCTCCTGCCACCGCAGCATCCTGGTCTCCGGCAAAAACCTCCCCGATGATACAGGCTTCAAGGTTTTCAGCCCGGGCATGGGTGATGAAAGCAGCCGCGTCCTCCGGGGCGAGCACCACCGCCATCCGTTCCTGGGATTCGGAAATGGCCAGCTCCATACCGTCCAACCCGGCATATTTTTTAGG
>JAISPY010000185.1 GCA_031274565.1 Treponema sp. | reverse complement strand
AACGTGTCCCGTTCCTACAAACCAGCGGCCATCGGCGTTACCTCCACCTGCCTTTCGGAAACCATCGGGGAAGATGTGCTCCGGTACCTCCGGCAGTACGAAAAGGAACGGCAGGAAGGTCGGCGTAACCACGGCGACGCCGCGCCTATGCTCTTTTACGTCTCCACGGCAAGTTACCGGGGTACCCATGTAGACGGGTTTCACGAGGCGATCTGGGCTGCGGTGAGCACCCTGGCAGGAAGGGATCAGCCTTCAGGGACCGCTTCCCTGAGTACCCGGGTGAACCTCATCTCCGGCTTCGTCTCTCCTGAAGACCTCCGGGAATTGCACGGTATCCTCGGTTCCTTTGGCATAGCCTACACCCTCTTGCCCGATTATTCGGAAACCCTGGACGGCCCTTCCTGGGAGACCTATCAAAAGCTCCCCGCTGGGGGAACGAAGATTGCGGACATCCAGGTCATGGGGGAGGCTGCGGGAACCCTCTATCTCGGCTATCCTCCGGGTAAAAACGGAGGTGCGTGGCTTGCAGAACATCGCGCGGTCCCCCTGATCCACCGGGATCTTCCCATCGGCATAGCAAACACCGACCTTTTTTTTCAGGCCCTAGAGGAACTCTCCGGCAGGGAAACCCCTGAAGTGTGGACTAAGCAGCGGGGTAGACTCATCGACGCATACATCGACGGCCACAAGTACTGCAGCGGTAAACGGGCCATCATCTACGGAGAAGAAGATTTAGTCGCGGCTCTCGCCTCGTTTCTGGATGAGATCGGCGTTATCCCGGTGATTGCCGCAACCGGGGCGGAACGGCCGGGCTTTCGGATGCGGATACAGGCTGCCCTGCGGAACACCCGGGAGGAAACGGAGGTCATGGACGACGCGGATTTCATCGCCATCCTGGAACGGGCAAGGGACGCCGGGGCCGATTTTGTGATGGGCCATAGCAAGGGTCTTTACCTCTCCCGGGAACTGGGGATACCCCTGGTCCGCTGCGGTTTTCCCATCCACGACCGGATCGGTGGCCAGCGGATTCTGCACCTGGGCTACCGGGGGACGATGAACCTCTTTGATCTGATCGGTAACACCCTGTTACAGGCCAAGCAGGATCGGGTATCCAAGGGATACACCTATCTCTGAGGGTGAGACCCCACAAGAAGCACTGTCTGGGGGACTGGTTCCCCCTATTTGACAAAAAGATTACAAAACAGGCCGTGCGGCTCGTTCCGGTGGAACCGCCGCTGCTATGGTTGATTTAAGGAAGGAAAAGGATGCATCATCCCTGTTTTAGCCCCGAAGCTCGGCACCGTACCGGCAGGATACACCTCCCCGTGGCGGAGCAGTGCAATATTCAGTGTAAGTTCTGCAACCGGAAAGGGGACTGCGTGAACGAGAGTCGTCCCGGAGTAACAAGCAAGGTCCTATCGCCTTCCCAAGCTATGACCTATCTTGACTCGGTGTTACAAAAGATCGCCCCCATTGCCGTAGTAGGCATCGCAGGTCCGGGGGACCCCTTCGCAAACCCCGAGGAAACCCTCCGTACCCTGGAGCTGGTCCGAGAGCGGTACCCGGAGAAGATTCTGTGCCTGGCTACCAACGGGCTTGGACTTGCCGAATACGTTGACCGGCTTGGGGCGCTGCGTATCTCCCATGTTACGGTTACGGTCAATGCGGTGGATCCCGCAGTGGGCGCGCGGATCTACTCCTGGGTCCGATTCGGCCCCCGGGTATACCGGGGCAAAGCAGGAGCGGAACTCCTCTTCCGCCGGCAAACCGAAGGCATACAAAGGCTCACCTCCCTGGGGATCACCGTGAAGATCAACACGGTGATCATCCCCGGCATCAACGACACCCATGCGGTGGAGGTAGCCTCTGGCATGGCTGATCTGGGCGCGGGGATCCAGAACTGCATCCCCCTCATGCACGTAGCGGATACGGAATTTGCGAGCCTTCCCTCCCCATCCGCCGAATGTATGCGGACCGTACGGGAAGCCGCTGGGAAGTACCTCCCTCAGATGAGTCATTGCGCTCGCTGCCGGGCAGATGCCGCAGGATGGGTGGGTGCGCCGAACCCGCCGGAGCTTGAGCATCTCTTGGTAGAGGCCGCCCGTATCAAGCCCAGCGCGGAGCGGCCATTCGTAGCCGCGGCATCCATGGAAGGGCTTTTTGTGAACCGGCATCTGGGAGAAGCTGCGGCTCTGTGGATCTTTGCCCGGGAAGACGGGCAGATCTGCTTAAAGGAACAGCGGCCCACCCCTACGCCCGGTTTAGGAGACCGCCGCTGGGAACAGCTCGTGGCGACGCTTAAGGACTGCGTTGCGGTACTGGTGAGTGGCTGCGGCCCGAAACCCAAGAAGATACTGGAAGCGCGGGGCCTGCCGGTCATTACCGTGGAGGGGGGCCTCATCATCGATACCGTCGGCCCCATCCTGGAAGGCCGGGAAATCCCCAAGGTTTTTACGGTTCCCCCGAGCCGCTGCGGCGCGGGTTGTACGGGCGGCGGAACAGGATGCGGATAAAAACCACAAGTAATTAAGCATGCATAATTTAAGGAGAGGATTATGACAAAACCTAAGCGCCACATTTTTGTGTGCGGGTCTTTCAGGATGAATGGGACACCCCAGGGGGTGTGTAGCAAGGGCGGCTCCATGGAGCTTATGCAGTACTTGGAGGGAGAACTCGCGGACCGGGGCATGGGAGATGTAGCGGTCTCGGGCACGGGTTGCCTCAAGGTCTGCGACCGGGGACCGGCCCTGGTGGTATATCCTGAAAACTGGTGGTTCGGTCACATCGATAGCGAGGAAGCCATTGATGCGGTGATCGATTCGCTTGAAAAAGGCAGCCCCCCAGCAGAATACACTATTGCGTGACAAGGCACGAGGGAAGAATAGCCGGTTATGTTCCTCTTTTTCTGCATCATGGGTGTTCTTCCCGGTGTACCGTTGTGGGTTTATTTTTTTGTATCCCAGCATAAACGCATAGCGTTCCGGCTGTTTACGACGTTTTACCAGCCCGAATAAGGGCTTTACTCGGCATCGTGCCGCAGCATCCGTTCCGCAGGAACGGCGACCAGGGCCGACAAAATGTGGTGGAGGTTTTGCGTGGGAGACCAGAGCAAAACCGTAGCCAAAGCCGCCTATTGGCGGCGTCCCCAGCTTCGCTGGGGCGCGTAAACGGCTCTGTTATGCGACTTTTTTTGCTTTTATTATTATCGATTTCCATTTTCAATTTTATCTGAATTTTCATTAAGATTTTTTTTCTTATTTCATCTTTATTTTAAATAACAATTATGGACACGGCAACGCCGTGTCCGACAGAGATTTTTGGGACATCCGGTTCTATAGTGGAAACGAGGTAAAAGAGGTATAATAGAGGCATGAAAGAGCAAACGATACTGGATGAGTTCTTTGAAAAGGTCTTGAACATACGGCCTAACTGGG
>JAISPY010000131.1 GCA_031274565.1 Treponema sp. | reverse complement strand
TTCTGGACTACGCCGTTCAAAACAAGGTGCCTCTTGCCGGTATGCACCTCCGGTACCCCGGCATAGGCACGGTTACGGCTGAGGGCGAAGGAGGCTACCGGTTTAGCCCGCTCGGGGGCCGATAAACCGCGGCTCTGGGGAAGGCCCCCATACGGAGGATACCCACGAAGCCTAACCATAAGGCGGGCGTCTCTCCCTAAGTATGCTCCTTACCAAAAGGGAGAGCCCTACTACGGTAGTAGGGTAGTGCATCCGCAGGGCGAGCGCACATAACAATTTTTGTCCACGAATTACGCGAATTACACGGATTAAGAAGGAATCATGCGCTAAAATCCGTTAAGGACCCGCGCAGCACTACCATGACCTACTGGTCATGGTAGTGCCTTATGGCGCAAGCCATGAGCAGAACATGTTATGCGTGCGCGGGTCCTCAATCAGCGTAATCGGTGGATTTTTTATCGTTATACCCGCTCATGACGCTCATTTTTGCGCATGAAGCACGGTGGTCATTCCATAATTCGCGTTAATTCGCGTCATTCGCGGACTCTTTTGTATATGCGCTGGCCCTGAGAGCATCCGCGGCTGTTCTTGACAAATCACCCATAAGAAAGGATAGTTAGATAAGGGTTCGATACATAGAGGAGTTTGTTCGTGCAGTTGCAACGTCCGTCTTTAGTTCAGGAACAGCGATTAAAGATGAGTCCCCAGCTCTATCAGTCCATCAAACTGATGGAGCTTCCTATGGTAGACCTCAAGGAAACCATCGATGCGGAAATTGAGCGGAATCCGGCCCTGGAACTGGTAAAAGACCCCCCTACGGTTTCTCTGGATGCGACGACGGCTCCCCGGAAAGAAGCAGAGGACTATTTCGAGACCAGTTCTGACGCGGGCTTCATTGGCCGCAATGGGGAGGAAGCGGCTAATGAACGGCATCAATTCATCGAAGGGGTTTTGACCCGGCCTGAAACCTTGCAGGAACACCTCCTCTGGCAGTTACGACTTGAACCCATCGACCCTACAACCCGGCGACTGGGGGAGTTGCTCATTCAAAACCTAGACCACAACGGCTTCCATAAGGAACCAGTGGATATCCTCTTACCCGGGGAACCGGCGGATTCGGTGCGCACCGCCCTGCAGTTGGTGCAGTCCCTCGATCCGACGGGTACCGGTACCGCAGATTACCGGGAATCCTTGCGGGTACAGCTCAGCCTGCTCCCGGATGCCCCAGCGGGCAGTATCGAGGCCCTGGGGTACCTGGAACTCCTGGAACGGGGAAAAATACGGGAAGTGGCCCGGAAGCTCAATCGCAGCCAGGAGGAGATTCAGCGTATTTTTGAAGGGATCCGGGCCTTATCTCCCTTTCCAGGTCGGCGATTCGCTTCCGGGAATACCCGGTACGTGGTTCCAGATGTGCAGGTTTTCAAAAAAGAAGGGGAGTTCGTCATCCTCATCAACAACGAGGAAATTCCAGTTTTGGGGATAAACCCCTTCTTTATGCAGCTTTCCGATAAAAAAACCGGGAATAAGCCTGCCCGGGATTTTGTCAAGGAAAACATCAAAGAGGCCCAGTGGTTTATCCATTCCATTAACCGGCGGAATCATACCCTCCTGCGGGTTTCCCGGGCCATCGTGGAATTGCAGCGTTCATTTTTCGTGAACGGTCCTAAGTACCTGGCGCCCCTCACCTTGCGGGACATAGCCGGAGAACTGGGGGTGCATGAGACCACGGTTTCCCGGACCGCCAACGGTAAATACATGCAGACCGAGTGGGGGGTTTTTGAAATTCGGCACTTTTTTACCAATTCCATCAGCGGGGCCGGTTCTGGAGGTTCCCGCTATTCCAAGGAGGGGGTCAAGGCGATCATCCGCGAACTCATAGCCGGGGAGGAGCGGCATTTTTCAGACCAGGAAATAGCCGGGCTGCTCGCGAAACGGGGCATTCCCCTGGCCCGACGGACCGTGGCCAAGTACCGGAACGAACTGGATCTGGGATCATCATACGCCCGATAAAGGTGGTACGGTTTTTAACTTTTCCGTTATTTTTCTATACTATATACTAAGGAGCTTTATATGAATATTGACATCAAGGCCGTTCATTTTACCCTGCGGGACGATGCCCGGGAGTATCTGAATCGGAAACTAAGCCGCATCCATAATGCGGAAAATATGCTCATCGATCTCCTCTTTACCCTCACCAAGGACAAGGATTACGCGGTGGAGGCGACGGTCAATTTCCGTTGGGGCGTATCGGTGCATCTCAAAGAAACCGATTTTGAACTTACCGCGGCGATTGATAAATTCATCGATAAACTTGACGCCAAGATAATCAAAGAAAAGGAAAAAGTTACCAACAAGCGATAAGGGGCGAGGGCAGGATACCCCCGTAGAGCCATGCAGCGTTTCTGGTATTACCAGGAATTACGGAGACCAGGGGAAATCCAGGGAAAATAAGCGCCTCGGGTTAATTCCTTAATCCTAGGGGTGTATCCTGTCTGATTGCAGCGCCTTGCCGGGGCGTGGTATGCTTATAAAAGGTAAAAATCTCCTGGAGGGGAGGACTAGTGTGTTTAAAGGGTTAGGGTTAACCAAGCGTGTACAGCGCATCTTATCGAATAACGCTCAGGAAGAGGGGCGTAGGTTTAATGCGGATCAGATCATGCCTGAACATATCATCATCGCACTGCTTAAAGACGGTCCGGGGACCGCTTCCAAGGCGCTGATATTTCTGCGGATAGATCTGCTGGAATTCAGGCGTACTATCGAAAAGGGCCTACCGCGCCTCCAGGGGACCGCGAGCTATGGGGATGTTCCTCTGGCAAAACGGACCAAAACCATGCTGGAACGGGCCGGAGAGGAGGCCCGGGCCATGGGAAACGGATATATCGGTACGGAACACCTGTTATTGGCAGCCATGGGGGAGCAACATTCTATCATCCAAGTATATCTGGATGAGCGGGCAGTGGATCCGGATATGTTCCGCGTGGTAGTACAGACCACCTTTAGCCGGACGGTTGCCGCAGAAGATGGCGGTTTTGAAGGGGCGGATTCCTGTGGCGCTTATTGCGACTGTCCAGAGGATCTGCGGGAAGGGATCCATAAACCCACGCCCCGGATAAAACCCGCCTCCTATCCCTCCCTCACCCCTATCCTGGACAGCTATTCCCAGGACCTCACCGCCCTGGCGCGGGCCGGTAAACTAGACCCGGTGGTGGGTAGGCAAAAAGAGATTGATCGGGCGGTTCGGATCCTGGTCCGGCGAACTAAGAATAATCCGATCCTGGTAGGCGAGCCCGGGGTGGGAAAGACCGCCATTGTGGAAGGACTGGCCCAGCTTTTGGCCCGGGATGACGCTCCTGATGCCCTGGCGGGAAGGCGGATCCTCTCGCTGGATCTGGGTTCCGTGGTGGCAGGCACAAAATACCGGGGGGAATTTGAAGACCGATTCAAGAAGATCATGAAAGAAATAACCCAGACCGGGAATGTGATCCTGTTCATTGATGAGATCCACACCATCATCGGGGCCGGGGGCGCGGAAGGCACTATTGATGCGTCCAATATGATCAAGCCCGGTCTTTCCCGGGGAGACTTGCATTGCATCGGCGCGACCACCCTGACGGAGTACCGTAAGTATTTTGAAAAAGACCCGGCGCTGGAGCGGCGTTTTCAGATCATCCCGGTGGATGAACCGGGGTTTGACGAAACGGTCACCATCTTGCGGGGGATCCAGAAGTACTATGAGGATCACCATCGGGTACGGTACACCCCGGAGGCAGTTCATACCGCAGCGCAGCTCGCCCAACGGTACCTTACCGACCGATACATGCCGGATAAAGCCATTGATATCCTCGATGAAGCCGGGGCCATGAAGCGGCTGGAATTCCTGCCGGCCCCGCCTGAGATTTCCAGCATTGAGGTTGAAATGCTCAAGCTCATCTCTGAAAAAAGCGCCCTGGTTTCCGCCCAGGACTATGAGCGGGCCGCGCAGATCCGGGATAAGGTGCGGAACCTCCGGACCCAGCTCGCGTCGGTGCGGCTTGCCTGGGAACAGGTCGCGGATAAGGAAGTTCCGGTGGTAGATGAAGGGGATATGCGCCAGGTGGTTGCGGAAATCACCGGGATACCCCTCATGCGCCTGGAAGAACAGGAATCCAAGCGGCTCCTCTCAATTGAGGCGGAACTGCACCGGGCGGTCATCGGCCAGGACGATGCGGTGCGGCGGATTGCCCAGGCCATCCGGCGCTCCCGGGCAGGGATCGCCTCGCCTGAACGCCCCCAGGGTTCCTTTATATTTCTGGGACCCACTGGAGTTGGAAAAACCCTCTTGGCCAAACGGCTTGCGGCGTATCTATTCGGTACGGAAGATTCCCTAGTTAGAATTGATATGTCTGATTATATGGAAAAACATAACGCTTCCCGGCTCGTGGGCGCCCCTCCGGGGTATATAGGCTACGAGGAAGGGGGATTTTTGACCGAGCGAATCCGCCGAAACCCCTACCGGGTGATACTCTTTGATGAGATTGAGAAGGCCCACCGGGATGTCTTTAACCTTTTGCTGCAGGTCCTTGAGGAAGGAGAACTCAAGGATACCTTGGGACATACGGTCAGTTTCCGCAATACGGTGATCATCATGACCAGCAACGCCGGAGTGCGGGAGATTTCCCGGGATTCCCAGATCGGGTTCGGCAGCGGAACCGGGATCATGGACCACAAGGAGATAACGTCTCTGGCCCTGGCAGAGCTGCGCCGTCTTTTTAATCCTGAATTCATCAACCGCCTGGATGATGTGGTGGTATTCCACCCCTTGGATATGAAGCAGGTGGAAGCCATCCTGGATATACAGCTTGAGGACCTGGCACGGCGGCTTGCGGAACAGGGATATGGGATTAAGGTCCTGCCCACGGCCCGGCGGATCCTCCTGGACCAGGGCTGGGACCCCAAATACGGGGTGCGGCCCCTGCGGCGGACCCTACAGAAAGAGCTGGAGGACCCCCTCTCCGTCTTTATCCTGGAAGCGGGGGTTCCGGGAACCCAGCTTATCGCGGACGGCCGGAAGGGGACCATCGCCATTAGACCTGAGCTATCCCGGATGCGGAGAAACCGGAAAAAATGGGAAAATCCGGTTGAACCGCCTCTGGTCGCGCAACCGGTTCCCTAAGGTATCAGGACGGGGTGAAACCATGAGCGTGTTCGGCATCCTGTGGATGCCGCTGTTTTATCTGTTTTGGTCCGCCTTCTCCCCGGGGAAAGATACCGGAGTGGGGAGCGTCTGGGCGCTGCTTCTGGGAAGCATCCTGGGGCTGACGCTGTTTTTTCTCGGCCCCCTGGTGGATCCCGGAGGGTTTGACCGCTCCCGGTGGATAAGCGGCTTTGTGGATATAGTCAGTGTGCCTGCCCTGTTGCCCCTACTGGTGTATGTCCTGTTCCTCCCTTTCAGGTTTGCGAGGACCTGGGTGGCGGCGACGCATTTTGCCTTGCTCTGGCTCATCCCGGATCTGGCTATCCGGACCATAAGCTGGAGCATCCAAAATCAGCCATTCCACCTCGTCTTAGTGCCCCTGCTCAGAACCGCCCTGGCGGTGGGGATCCCTTTTTTCATAAGCCTTATGCAGTACCGCAATCCCATGCTGATCCTGGCAGCCCTGCTGGGCATCCTCGGCCTGCCCCTTATAGCGGCCACGAGCTATTGGGCCTTCTTCTCCCAAAGACCCTTGCCGGGCTATGGGTGCTTTGTGGCGGCCATGCTCCCCCTGGGGGCAGCCATAGGGGTCTCCTGGTACCGAAGGGCGTATCAAGAAGGGAAAGCCCAGGTCTCCTAAAGGGCATGGGGGCTGTTCAAGCGCGGTTACCGGCGTGTATCCTAGTCGAACCCGTGCAGGGTTCGTGAAACGCGGTTGGTTTCACCAGCATATACTATAAGGGTTGAGGGAGGTGCAGATGTACATCGGTCCTATAGAAAACCATCGCGGCCGGGAGGCGGGGACCCTCGTATATCCGGTGTATTCCCGGCGTTCCCAGGGGCTTTCCCTCGGGATAAACCTGTTCCCGGATCATAAACAGTGTTCTTTTGACTGTCCTTACTGCGAGGTTTTTCCCTTTGAACAGGATATCCGGTTTTCTGTGGCGGATATGGAACAGCAGCTTCTGAATGAACTAGTCCGGGTACGAAAACAGGGGATCCCGGTTAGGGATATATGCTTCTCCGGTAATGGGGAGCCGAGCTGCTCTTCGGATTTCCCCCGCGCCCTTGAAGCCGCCGCGCGGATCAGGGACGCTTCGGCGCCCGAGGCGTCCCTGGTGCTGATCACCAACGGTACGGGCCTCTTCAATGATCACACCTTTGAGCTGCTCTGCCGGGCCGCGTCCCAGGGCCTCAAGATCTGGCTCAAGCTTGATGCGGGGACCCCAGCCTGGTATGCCCTCATGGCCCGATCCGCTGTGTCCTTTGAACGGCTTATCCTGAAAATTAAGGAAGCGGTGGGCCGCGCTCCGGTAACGATCCAAACCATGCTCTGCATGGTACAGGGTACGCCGCCACCTGCGGCAGAGGCTGCGGCCTGGGAACGGCTGGTGGTGGAATTGGCGGGGATTGGAGCGGCGGCAGGGCAGGGAATAGAAGCGATTCAAATCTACGGCAAGGCCCGGCCCGCTCCGCAAGACCCTCTGGCAGAGGCATTACCCGTCGCATACCTGGAAGCCCGCGCCGCATCCCTTATTCGAGCGCTCAGGCGTTTCGGTCCGGCGAACCAACGAGGCGCCATACCGGTTCAGGTATTTCCCTAAGGACCAACCGCATTAAAATTACTCATTCGTTGCTCCATAATGACTTAGCAAAGTACCGGTTAAAAACACCTGGTACCGTAAGTCTTTCATAGTATAAAGACTTACGATTAAACACATAGAACTGCATACTGCCTTAGGCTTGCCCTACGGCCTTTATTATAGAAAAAACTGAGCAGGCCGTTCCTGCGGAACGAGCCGGATGTAGTGCGGCCTGGGGCCTATGCTATAGAAAAGTATAGAAAAAAGAGAAAAAAAGCCCCCTCACCCCCCTTAATTTTTCTATGCGTTTATCCTGACCATGCGCCCTCTTGCATTTTCCAGGAACACCTGCTTAAATCAAGCGGTAGATTATACTATACTATAAATGGACGGTATTATATGAGACTGGTAACGCGATCTGATTTTGACGGATTGGCTTGTAGCGCGCTCCTGACCTATTTGGGGCTGGTGGATGACTGGAAATTTGTGCATCCCAAGGATATACAGGACGGCCTCGTGGAGGTAACTGACCAGGATATTATGGTCAATGTACCTTATATCAAGGGATGCAAACTCTGGTTTGACCACCATGCGAGTGAAGCCACACGGCTGCATGGGGTGTATTTTGAGGGAGTTGCCCGGACTGCCCCTAGTTGCGCACGGGTTGTGTATGACTACTATGGGGGCTATGAAAAACTGGGCCGCTTTGAGCGGATGCTCTACTATGTTGATAAGGTGGACTCGGGTAATCTTACCATGGATGAAATACTAGACCCCAAAGGTTGGATTTTGCTGGGGTTCATCATGGATCCCCGGACCGGGTTGGGCCGTTTCAGGAACTTTACCATCAGTAATTATGATCTGATGAAGCTGCTCGCCCGAGCTTGTGTGGATAAGGACATTGATGAAATCCTTGCCCTGCCGGATGTGAAAGAACGGGTTGCCCTGTATTTTGAACAGGAAACCCTGTTCCGAGAAAGCGTTCAGCAACATGCCCGAATAGAAGATAATGTGGTGGTGGTGGACCTGCGGGCCACGGACCCCATCTATGCGGGAAACCGGTTCCTCCTGTACACCCTCTTCCCGGACCAGAACATTTCCCTCTGGATCATAGACGGTAAGAACAAGGCCCGGTGCGTAATTACCGTGGGGTACAGCATTATCAAGCAAGACGCCACAGTAGATGTGGGGAACATGCTCCTCGCTTACGGCGGAGGCGGGCACCATAAAGTGGGAACCTGCCAAGTCCCCTATGAGGACGCAGACCGGATCATCAGAGAAATCGTGGAAAAATGTAAGACCTGAGGCCTATGGTTCGGTAAACGCCAGGTCCCCCAAAGTCCGGGCAAAGGCGCAGATGTCTGCGGTGGAAAAGGACGGCAAGGGAAGGGTACGGTAGAACATCTGGGTACCGTGGCTCGTGTCATAGAGTTCGCAGGTGGCACTGGGGCCTTCTATATGTATTTGGAGCTGGAAAGGGCTGGAGGGGGAAGCTACGTCAAAGCCTGCGGTACGGATAGCTCGGCGGAGGGCTTTTTCGATGCCGGGGATCCGTACCTCCGCAAAGAAGGGGTCTCCCTCAATGCCGATGCTGAGTTCGACGGGTAAGCGGATGCCATGCTGGCGTAAGGCGCCCCGGTTAAGCCGATACAATTGCTCCGCCGCGTCCGGGACGAATTGCCGGCCCTTCATCCGGGCGAGTTCTGTATAGGTTTTGGCGATCATGTCCCGCTCCCAGAGCGGATCAAACTGGCTCAGGGCCTCCCAGAGCAGTGATCTATCCTTCAAAAGACGGCCTTCTTCAAAATAGTAGGATGCCGCTGCTTCGGGTATGAGGAGCACTTCAAAGTCCCGGGCCTTACGGAGGTAGCTCAAGGCTCGGCGAGGGTAGGATTCAAAGGCGTTATAGTACTGGATGAGGGCGTCCAAGCGGAGTTCTTGGTCTGAGCGGGGATCCGCGGTTTCATAGGCCTGGGCGGTGAGTAGACTGTATTTCCAGAAAAGCCTGCGGTGTATTGCCGCCTTGGACCGGTACGCAATTCCCCGGACAAGATGCTGGAGCCCTTCCTGCCAGGTCCCGGAGGGAACTAAATATTCGGTGCGCTCAAGACCGGTAAACACATTCGCAAGAATTTCATGGAGGTCCCGTTTGTACCGGATCGGGTCAATGCCGTAATTGAGCATCCAAGAGAGATCCCCTTCCCGGAGACAGTCCTCGGCATACACCCGGGCCTCTTCCAGGCGTCCGGCAATCTGATAGGATTGGGCCAGGTTGACCTTGGAAAGGGGAGAGGTATCCAGCTCATACGCCCCCTGATAATCGGAAAAGGCCTGCTTGAATTCCAGCCGCCGGAGAAACAGTTCCCCCCGGGCAAGTCTGCCGGAGGAACGGTTCTGGGCGATGAGGGAAGCATTGGTCCGTTCCAGAGCACGGTCAAACTGGTAGAACCGGGTCTCCAGAATCGATAGGTTATAGTTGGCCACCGCGGTGAAGAGATCCGCGCCCAGAGCTTCAGAACCGGCAATAGCCTCAAGATACCATTTCTTGGCCTCCTCATAGCGGAACATATCCGAATAGATGGTTCCCAAGGTCATGGAAAAATCCGGGTCCGGGCCGAACCGGTCCAAGGCGGAGAGGAGGAGGAGCCGGCCTTCTTCCAAGCGGTGCAGCTTATAGTACATCCAGCCCAGGCTGCCGATGGCTTCTGTATTATCCGGGTCCAGGGCGAGGATCCGTTCTAAATAGCTTACTGAGACCCGGTCGTTATTAAGATACCCCGCAGTCCGGGAAAGTTGGTAGAGGACCTCCGTATCCTCCGGTAGGATCGGCTCTACCTTACGGTACTGCTCCCAGGCAAGCCCATACAGCCCGCGCTCGTAATAGAGGTTCCCCAAGGCCCAGGGGAAACTGGATTCCTCTGGATACTGTTCCGAACCCCTGATGTACAGCTCGATGGCCCGTTCCCAGTGTTCCGCGCGCTGGGCTTCCAAGGCCTGGGTGTAGAGTGCCCCAGGGGACTCCGCTGCCGGAGCCGGGGTTTGAGCCGCACCCTGGTCTCCGTTGAGCGCCAAGAGCAAGATACCCAGGAAAAGTCCCAAGGTTCCCCTGGCCCGGGGCAGCGCGCTCCCCGGTTCAAGGAGCAGGGCCAGGGACGGCAGGACCCAGGCAAGGATACGCCTCCATGGGGACAGGGCTTGGGCATAGCCGCTGGAGAACTGGGTATAGGCCGTTTCCATGACCTGAAACTGTTCCTGAGTATATACCGGGGCATACCGGGCGGCGGCGGTATGCTGATACAGGGCCTGGACCCCCTTGATACGGCGGTCCAGGGCAGTGGCCCATTCCGTCTCCGCCTCATCCCCCCGTTTCCGGTAGCCCCCCAGATTGAGCCGCCGTCGTATATGGGCCCAAAGCAGCTTCGCTTTCTTCCGGGGATCCCGGTGTAGGGCAGCGGCCACCCAGTACTGGATACGGATTCCGATACCGCTGAACAGGAGGAGCCCCCCTAACAGCAGGGACCAGTAGTTCCTAAAAAACCGGAGGGTCTGCGCGCCCAGCGCGGCAAGCCCTCCCTTCCCGGCTTCCCCATCCGGAGAACCCTGTTTGGGATTCAACCGGGCATGGTTTTCCAGGATCTCCTTCATCAGCCGCTCAAATAGCTCCTGGGAAGTTCCCGAGGAAAGCCGGAATTCCTCCCCTTCCGCAAGTATTTCCGAAGTGGGATCGTATTCGATCCACCCATACCCCGGGAACAGGACTTCCACCCAGGCATGGGCCATGTCGGAACGGACCGGGTAGTAATCAAAGGTATTGGTTTCCGGCTGGATGAAGAAACCCGCGGCAACCCGAGCGGGGATCCCCAGGGAACGGAGGAGCAGGGCCATAGAAAAGGCGTAATAAGAACAGTAGCCCTTCTTTGATTTGAAAAGGAACAAGCCCATCTGGTCCCCGTCCGGGGCGATCCCTGGTTTGAGGCTATACCGGTATTCCCCGTATTTCAGCCGCTCATAAACGGCCTGCACCATATCCCAGTAGTTCTCAAGCCCAGCGCTTATCTCCAGGGCAAAGGACCGGATCCGTTCATCCCCGCCGTATTCGGTGTACCAGGCGTAGGCTTCAGGACTCAAGCCAAAGGTACGGGGGCTTAGGGGCGCTTGGACCGCGTCAATAAGCTCGAAGGGCAGCGCTTCGCTGGTGTGGCTCAGGACTCCATACGCGGCGCTGAAAGAGGAAGCGTCCCAGGTTTCAAAGGGGGTAATCAGCACCGGATCGTGCATGCCGATGAAGGCGGTAGAATCAAAATTAACCAGATAATATTCTTGATGGGTAACCCGGTATGCCTGGTTTGGTTCCCGGTTGGACAACTGGATCGTTCTTTCGGGCAGCCGTTGGGGATGGGCGGGTTCATCCAGGGCTTCATAACGGAAGAACCCTTGGTTCGTGGTATACCCGGATAGGACGTACCGGCGGAACAGGATATGGGTATCTTCCGGGTCTTTTCGGAGGATGAACACCAGATCGTCGTTCATGCGGATCTCACTTTCCAAGTGCAGGAACTGGGAGAAGTCAAAACTGAACAGGTTGGGCTCTAAAAGTCCGCCTCCCTGGTCAATCGCCTGTTCCTGGGAAGGCCGGAGGAACAGGAGTCCGCTGATGAGGACCAGCATACCAAAGGCCAGTCCCGCTCCGATGGCCTCTCCTTTGCGGAGCTTGAATTCCGGAGGCAGCGACAGGATCAGGGCGAGGATCTGCAGCAGGAGGATGCCGGTGAAGAAGGCGATCATGTATATAGGCCAGCGGTAGACCCCGATGTCTGTGGTATGGGCAATGCTGAACAGGACCAGAAGCAGGGTATCTGAAAGGATGATATCCGCCCGCAGAAATGTCCGGGAACGGGTGGCGAAATAGGTGGAAACCCCTGCCCAATAAAAGGGAGCCAGGGAGACAAAGTCATTGCGGGCCAGGTTGAGGAGCAGAGAATCCAGGGTTACCGCAGTATCCGGAAACCCTATCCGGGGTAAGGCGATGATAAACCGGGTGGTCCAGGGTATGAGGAGCATGATAAGCATCCCCTGCCAGGGCCGGAAGTTTTTCCGGGCCAGAAACCAGGAGGCGGTAAACGCAACGAGTAGCGCCGCGATAAAAACCGGCGTATCCGCCAGGTCCCGGGCGAGGAGGCGGTATTGACCAAGGATCAGGGCTAAGGCAAGGGAACGGAGCAGAAGAGCGGAGAGCCGGGACGAAACAACACGATCCATAGTATGATAATACCACTTATTGCAAGGGCTTGTAAATGCTTGCTCTCGGTGAACAGGCTAGACGCATAGCCGCATGAGGGGGCGGGGTACCTTAACCAAAAATTCCATCTTGGACTATAATCCCGCTTCGGTACCAAGATGAGGTACGGCTCTTCATTAACATGTATGAAAAGGGTTTTGTAAGAATATAGCAAAAAGCACGCTTTTTCCGCTACTTTATTGGTGTTTTAAGCCATAAAAGAGGAGGATACAGCGTGCAACTAAGGACTTTACTCAAATCAATCTTTCAAGTCAAGGGCATCGTCATAGAAGGCAGCAATTCAAAATTTACCCTGAATCGACTAGGCCGCCGTCGGTAAAGATGAACAGGAGGAAGGCAGACCACGAATCATGGTAGGCAAAACGGAGACAATACCGCATGGCCTCAAAAAACCCTACCCGGGTCGAACACGTCGAGCGCGCTTTCCGGTATTCCTCATCGCAGTATTCGAGAATCGTATGAAACTGAAAGGCTAGCAGATTCAGCAACAAGAATATCTGGCTCGCATGCTCCTTCCCATGCCCGAAATTATGCTCCAGGTTATACCCCCGGTTCTTCAGCACATGGTTGTGTTCATTCGCTATCTTCCACCGGCTCCTCCCGCAGGATACCAGCAACCACACATTCATATCCGTTATCTGCTTGTCGGTGATCCAACTGCTCCGGTAGCTCTCCTTCCTGCTCTGCTCCTCCCGTATTTCAAGCTCCCTATAGTTCACCGACAAGGTCTCCCGGTCATCCCGTTCAGATACCGGTAGGTCCAGACCGTCCGTTTCTTCCCCACCCGCGTGCGCTCCCGTATTTCAGTCACATAGGAGTTTTCTATCGTTTCACTGAGCCACGGGTGCGTCGTAGCCTTATAGGTACAGATAAAACTCATCCCCTGCTCTCGTATTTGCTTGCAAAACGGGTAATGGGCGTATAAATCATCCCCCAACAGCGTCGGTTTCAGCCATTTATACGCTTCCCCGTGCTTCTGTACCCACCGTTTCGCCGCCGTAAGTTCGCAATCCTGCTTCTTCGGTCCGTCCTCGTTGGTGATACGTTCCCCCTTCCCCGGTACTACCGAGCCGCAGCCCGGCCGTACTAGCGCCCCCGCTACCGCGCGGTGGGAGGAGGTCCTCACCCCCGCTTGGTCCTGGTGCAGGCAATGCTCGCACTGTATCTGCTCCGACGCGTGATACCATACCCCATCCAGCGCCAGCAACACCCCGCACCCCACTACCCGGTAGTCCGCCCGTACCCCCCGCTCTTCCGCCTCTTGCAGCGTCTCGTTGAATACCGGGCTGAGGGATGCCGGGTCTATCCCGTCCAAAAGGTTCCTCACCTGCGCGTCGCGGGGTAGCTGTTCCACCCCCAGCAGGCTTCTCGCATTGTTCCGCTTCCGCTTGTTTTCCCTCTCGGTCATATACCGCAATACCGATGGAAATTGAAAAAAGAATACCCCGAAGGCGCTCTTGATGGCGTCGTTCAGCGTATACTTCAGGTTCGGCCCCTTCCGCTTGTCCGGCAGTTCCTCCCCGCTTTTGACCAGGCTGCCCAGCAGCC
>JAISPY010000104.1 GCA_031274565.1 Treponema sp. | reverse complement strand
GGTTATAAGCCTCGTAACGCAGCGGGGAGGGCAGATTCTGAGCATGGACTCCAAGACTTCCAGTGACCAGGTGAAGGCCCTTGCGCCGATGGCTAAGATGTTCGGGTTTATGACCGCCCTCCGTTCCGTAACCCAGGGCCGCGGCACCTTCACCATGGAGTTTTCTCATTTTTCTCATTTTTCTCACTTCGCTCATGTTTCTAAATGAGCGCGGCTTGCGGTGCAGGTACGACGCACGGCCGCTTCGTCGCCCCCTGCAGAAAAGCCGGGTTTACTCTATGCGGAGGCTGGGTTTCAGGAATGCCCAGAGGGTCTTGCGTATGGGCTAGATCACCACCTGATTCTTACCGTTCCGCTTACCGATGTAGAGGTTTTTATCGCTGGCTTCAATGCCCGCTTCGGGGTTCGTAAGCTCAAAAGGAGCGACCCCCACGGTAATGGTAATGAAGACCTTATGCTGTTTGGTGATAATTTCAGTCTCGGCGAGTTTACTCCGTAGTTTGTCCATGACCACCTGCGCCTGACTGAGGATAACATTCTCCATGATGATGAGGAATTCTTCTCCGCCCCAGCGGAAGATCCTATCGGTCTTTCGTAAGTTATTTTGCAGAAAGACCGCAAGAAATATCAGGATATCATCCCCGCAGGGATGCCCGTAGGTGTCGTTTATCCGCTTAAAATCATCAATGTCCAGGATTGCCACGCATATTTGCTGGTCTTCAGCCTTGAGGGTGTTGAAATAGATTTCCGTATACCGGCGATTGTACAGACGAGTCAGGGGATCCGTATAGATCTGGGACGCCAGTTCCGCGAGCCGCCCCTCCTTCACCTCGAATACGATGCGTTGGACCCAGGAATTGATGCTCACCTCAATGATGGCGCCGACCATCGTAATGAAGAGGTTCACCAGGGTCATAAAAAAGTTAAAGTCTTCAGAAAAAACCAAGAATGGCGCGGTATACTGAGCGTGCACCACCAGCCCAATGATGATAAGAAAGAGGATCAGTACGATGATTCTCCGCAGCCTTACGGTCCCGTAGGGGTAGAGGAGCTGCATCACGATGACCAGTAAAAAATACCCCATGATGTAGGAGGAGATGCCGCACAGCAAGGTCCATACCAAGGCATAGAGGGTCGCTTCTAGGGAAACCAGGGCGCCCACGACCCGGTACTGCTTGGCTCGGAGGAGCAAAAACGCCATGAGATAGACGGTCAAACTACCGCAGTTTAGGTAGACAAAGAGGGGAAGGCCCTTAAACAGGTATATAATGAGAAAAAAGACATGGATGGGAACGCAAAAAATGAGGGACGCATGAGCAATGAGATACAGGGATAATTCATCTTTCTGCTGAAAGGGATACTTCAACAGGTTGGCGATAAAATTCTTTCGCAGCTTAGTAAGCATACTGTATATTCTATCGAATCTAAGATGCGCTGCAAGGGTAACGCTTGCTTTTTGTCTGCTCCGGTACTATTATTTAAAAACTACATATTTTAAGAGAGGTATTATATGGCGTATAAGGTTAATCAGGATGAGTGCGCTAATTGCGAAGCCTGTGTCAGCGAGTGCGAAGCCGCAGCAATCTCCGAAAAGGACGGAGCCCAGTGGATCGATCCCGCGAAATGTCAGGATTGCGGTAAATGCGCTGAAGTCTGTCCGTCAGAAGCTATTGCCGCGGCAAGCTAGTCGGAAGTATAAGTAAGCGGTAAGGCAAGGGCGTAACGGTCCTTGCCTTTTTTTAGCAGTTCCCGGTAGAATTAAACCTATCAAAATCCTATGAAACCAGATGCCCCGCTGCTCCTTATCATGCTTGGTACGATCCTCTGGTACAGCCTCCCGGCGGACGGGGCGGAGAGCCTTGGCGCGGGTTTCCCCACGATTTTCCGACTGGATACCCAGGATTCAGGGTTTAAGCAGTATCTAGCGGATGTGGAATTTGCCCGGAAGCGTATTTTTAACCTGGAACGGACCGGAGAGCAGCCTCAGGCTATCGCAGAAGCCCTCACCGTCTATGCCTATACCCCGCAAGGTTCGGAAGATCTCCTGAGCCTTGCGGCCCGGTGTACCATTTCCCTTGCCAGTTTGGTCACCCTCAATCGGATACCCCACCCCAGTTCCCTGGAACGCCACGGTCCCCTGCTGCTTCCCTCGGCCCCAGGGCTTTTCATCCCAGAGGAGCCTCGATCTGATCTGGAACGGCTCTTGGCTTCTACCAGAATGAACGAAAGGGGGATACGCATCACCCTCACCCGGAAGGAGGGCAAAGAACACTTCCGGTTTATCCCCGGCGCGGACTTCAGTCCTACGGAGCGGATCTTTTTCCTCCATACGGGCTTCCGGTATCCCCTGCGCACGTACCGCTTGACCAGCGTCTTTGGGATGCGGGTGAATCCGGTTACCGGGAGACTGCGCAACCACAACGGCTTGGATCTGGCCGCTCCCGCAGGAACCGAAGTATACGCCGCCCGGGAAGGGGTGGTTACGGAAATCGGAGAAGACGCGATTTATGGGAAATACATCATCATCCGCCACGGGGATACTTGGGTAAGCCTCTATGGGCATCTGTCCAAAATCAATACGGTCTTGCGAAAGCGAGTAGAATCCGGTAGTCTTATAGGGAGGGTAGGTTCCACAGGACAGTCAACTGGGCCGCATCTGCATTTCGAGTTACGGCAAAACGGCAAGGCGCAAGATCCGGGAAAATACTTGTTTAAAGAAGGAATACGGTAACAACATGAAACCGAGGTACGGCATACTGGTGTGGTTCCTGTTCACAGGCTTTTACCTCCAGGCTGAATCCATACGGGTCCTCATTGCCGGGGATATGCAGGTTTCTCTACAGCATCCCGAAGGGGTATCCCTGCCCCTCTCCCATGTCAGTTCCGTGATCATTGCCCTCGACCAGGATACCCGGTTTTTCCGGGGAGTCTCCCTGGAGTTGACCGTCCCGCAAACCTTTTTACCCCACCGAGGGAGCCTGGCCATTGCCCTGTACGCAGATCTGGACACGATCCCAGAACCGGGTATTGCCGATGTGGCAGGACGGCAAATCAGTTTTGAGCCGGTGCCGAATAAGATCCAGACCGTGTACCAGATTCCCCTCAAGACTGCTCACGGGCTGCGGACCACCCCCTACGTCTCGGTACCTACGGGCATCATCCCGCCGTCCTCCTTTCCCATCCTCTTCAGGCTCATGCCGGTTATCAAGGGATTAAGCGCCGAGATCGAGGCCATGGTCTTTCAATTACAGGTGAAACCGATTCTCACCAACGAGGGGGCGGTACGGATCCGGTTCCGCTATCCTGAACAGCTTCCAGGAAGACCCTTCATCCTCCTCATTGATGATGTGCTTATCGAACGGCATCTTGAAGAACAGCTCTTACGGGAAGGGGAGCATCACCTGGTGATCCTCTCGGATGATTACCGGAATGAAAGTCGGCGGTTTCTGGTGGAACGGGGCAAGATCCTGGAGCTAACCATCGCATTACAGGATCCCACCCCGCTTATCATCTTCGAGGCCCCTGAAAATGCCCGGATCTATTTTGACAATGAACCGGTGGACCATACCGCGGGGCCGTATCCGGTGGAACCGGGATCCCATGAGGTTAAGTTTGAAATGAGCGATTATTCGATCATCCGGCCCCTCCAGGTGCAAAAGGGAAAAACCTACAAGGTCGCCCTCACGGTGGATGTTACGATTTCTGAAAGCGAATGAGGTAAAAAACAGTTAAGAATGGGCCTGGGGCTGCCGATATATTAAATGTCGGATGTATAGTTCCCCTCCCAAATCACTATAGGTCCGACAAGCCTTAAAGGCTGGCCGGTGTAAACCGGCCTTTTTTATGTCCATACCTCACCTAGATTATCCTATCGGCTCCACCAGGTTCCCATCCTGCTCAATGATCCGTTCGGTTCCATCTTCCGCATAGACCCGGATGGTCGGATTTTTAACCAGGCCGTCCAGGTGGATGAGGCAGGGGGCATCATCGTCGTAATTCAGCCCTACCGCCACATGACAGGTATGAAAGGCTTTCTCATCTTCCAGCATGTGTCCATCAATACGGGCCGCCGGGTTAAGACCAATACCGATTTCCCCGATGTTCCGGGCATTCCGGGCGTAGATCTCCCCCGCTCCCTTTGGCAGGGTTCCGGCATTTTCATAGTCCCGGGCATTGGTTTCCGCTAAGCGGATGGTCGCTCCCAATGCCGCAGCCTCAGCGCCCCCTTGTATCGCCGTGATGAAGCCCTGTTCCAAGGTACAGCGTATGGGATCCCGGATGAGCAGATCCCGATCATGGAGACTGATGGATCCGTCGAAGACGATGAGCCCCTGAGCGGTTCCATTCTCAGGACTGATAAAGGTCTCCCCGGCGGGAAGGTTTCCGCCGCTGCCCCCTTCAGAGAAGTCCCCATCGTCGGATCGCGCCTTGCGCCCCCGGAGGGAGCAGCGGATATCCGTCCCGCCGGGGGCGGTGATATGTATGGATACCGCCGCATCCAGCGCAGCCTTAACCCCGGCGCAGCGACGTTTCAGCAGCGCGTAATCAATCGGCACGGTACGGATAAAAGATTCGATGGTGGTAGCAGGGGACCAGAAGGCTCGGCAGGTTTTTTCACCGTACAGTTGCAGGTGAAAGATATGGTCGTAGTTGACCCCCTGATAGGTATAGGGTGTGGTGATACCCTTCTTGTCTTTTCCCAACTTCTCCGCGCTCAGAGAAATAAACACCTCCGGATGTGCGGAAAACGCCGCAAGCACCCCTAGTTCGGCAAAATCCATCTGGGTTTTTACCGGCTGGAACAGGAGCACTGGAAGCCCTCCGGCATCAAGGGACGCATCGTAGAGGGCCGCTGCAATGGCGGCTACCTCTGTTTCGGGGTTGCTGACGATGATGACCTGCTCCCCGGGCTTAACCTTGAGACAGCTTGTAATCGCAATCCGGGCCGCGGCGTGAAGGGCCTCCGATGCTCCGGTAAGGGCTTTGAGCGCGGCAAATTTTGAAAATTTTTTATCCATAGTTTTTTATTATATCCGTTTTTAGGAATTATCCAAGGAGGTTTTTTAAGCAATACAGGAGTCTCTGGAACAGGATACTTGCAATGCCTCTCTACCGGTACGTTTATTATATTGTTTTTTTTCAATTGTTTTTTTTCAACTGATCATATACACTATATATACGCTAAGGACCGGCGCAGCAATACCATGACCTAATGGTCATGGTATTTTCTTATTGCGTAAGCAATGAGCATAAAATATTCGTGCGCGGGTCTTAAAGTACCATACGGGAGGCAGCATGAATGTAGTGGGGATAGTCATAGCGGCGGTTCTGTTCCTTGCTTTTGCGGCGTTGAGCATCATCCGGGGTCGGCAAAAGAAGGCGTCCTTACAGCAGATAACCCAGGCGCTGGAACAACTGGCCCAGGGAGAAGGGAATCTTGCGCTTCGTCTGCCGGCGGAGGGTACGGGCGATATGGACCATTTGAAGCGGGGGATTAACGGGTTTGTTGCCAGTCTTGACGGTATGATTCACCTTATTCAACGCGGAACCGATCACACGGAAAAAAATGCCGACGCCTTGTATACGTTTATAAGGGAAACCCATGCCAATGTCGCGAATATCGGCACGTCAATCAACGCAGTCAATGACCTTATCACGGTACAGTCAGAAAGTACGGAACACGTTTCAGGCCTTTTAAACGATATACATCGAACCCTGGCGGGACAAAATAGCGCCATTGATGGGCAAATAGCCCAGGTAAACGCCAGTGCATCTATCATTGAGGATTTACGGTCCAGCATCACGAATGTGGACCGGATTATCCAAAGTACTATCGCCGAATATGAAGCCCTGAACAACAACGCGGGACTCGGGCGGGACGCGATGGTACACCTTGCGGAAACGATGGATGTACTGAACACCAAGTTCGATACGGTACTTGAAGCGAACAAGGCTATCAATGGCATCGTCAGCCAGACGAATCTCTTGGCCATGAACGCGGCGATTGAAGCGGCCCACGCAGGGGAATCGGGACAAGGCTTCGCGGTGGTGGCCGATGAGATCCGTAAACTGGCGGAAAACGCGAATAATCAGTCCAAGATTATTGCGACCAGTATGAAGGATCTGAAAAAATCCATGGAAAGCGCGGTGGTTACCTCGAAAAATACCAACGCCTCCACCGGCAGTATCTTTGACCGTATTTTTACCTCGGTAAAAACGGTTACGGTCAATCAGCGGGCTATACAGGATGGGGTTGCCCAGCAGACCAGTAACATGGAACGGCTCATTGAGAATTATGAAGCCATAAAACAGGGCGCAGGTCTTATTCATAGAGGTTCCGCCACCATCGTCGAAAAAAGCGGCGCTATAGAAGAGGATCTGGGAAAGCTCGTTTCCATTACCGAAGAGGTTAAGCAGGCTTCCCGTACTATCCTCTCCGATGCGGACGCGGCGGCTGGGTACACAGAAAAATCAATCGATCTGGTAAAACTCAATTTGGTAAGCGTCAGTGAAGTGAAAGACGAGGCTTCGGTCTTTAAGGTTTCACCGCAGAAGGTCAGCGCCAGCAAAAACAGTATGAAGGGGACCATCGTGCTGTGTATTGCCGATTTAGTGCAGAGCGTGGCAGGTAAGGAGAAATGGCACGAAATTTTGAGGAAATCGAATCTGCCGGAAGACCTGCACATTACCCGTATCGCGGATATTGATGACGCGGTTATTCAGACGGTGCTGGGCAATATTTGCAAGGTTTTAAACCTTACCCTGCCCCAGGTGATTGACGCCTTCGGTGACTATTGGGTGAACGTCTATGCTCCCAAGTATTACAAGGCGTATTACTATGGGATGAACACCGCCAAGGCTTTAATTATAGGGGTGGATAAGATACATGAACAGGTAATCAAAATAATGCCTAACGCGCACCC
>JAISPY010000070.1 GCA_031274565.1 Treponema sp. | reverse complement strand
CGGGATCCCGATAATATCCCTGCATTATATTCGGCCCCCTAACCTGGATTTCCCCGGCAGGATGCCCCTCGTCCTCTCCTGCCGCGTCGCTAATCCGCACCTCCACCCCGGTAAGGAGCCTCCCCACGGAACCTGCGGAAAATTGGTAGGGGGCGGTCCCCGCTACCAGAGGCGAAGTTTCGGTAAGCCCGTACCCCGGAGCATAGGGGAATTGGGCCTTCCGCAGAAAGGTTTCTACCTCCGGGGAAAGTGCAGTCCCTCCAATGCCAAAGAACCGAATGGACGAGCCGAACGCGCCCATGAGCTTATACCCCGCGATCTTGATTGCCAGAAACCGGGTCAGCGGGAACCGATAGAGCGGATTAGCCTTGAGCGCAGGAGCGATGCGGCTCTGGTAGAGCTTTTCGATGAAGATCGGAACCGTTACCATAGCCGTAGGCCGCAGCGACTGCATGGCCTCAAGCAGCGCCGCAGGAGCCGGGGGGCGGTCCAGATAGGTAATCGATGCCCCGCTCATGAGCGCGGCCACAAGTCCCAGGGTACATTCGTAGGTATGGGCCAAGGGAAGCACCGAAAGCAGCCTATCCCGGGGGAAGATCCGCATAAGCGAACCGGAAGCCTTGGCGGTGAACACCAGATTGCGATGGGAGAGCATCACCCCTTTGCTTGCGCCGGTGGTTCCCGAAGTATACCAGAGCGAGGCCAGGTCATCCTCCTGGATTTCAGGAAACCAATCCCCTTCCCCAGGCCCCAAGGGGATGCGTTTTTCCCGGCCCTGTATCGAGACCCGGATCCCCGGGACCCTATCGGGTTCGGTCAGGGTGTCCATATACACCCGGGGTATGGCCGGATCTATCCCGGCCTGGGCGATCTTGGAGCAGGTCTTTTCAGTAACGCACAGGGCAGCAACGCCTGCATGATCCCCAATGGTCTTAATCTGTTCCGGGGAAAAAGCCAGTAGAACCGGTACGCTGACGAATCCTCCCAGGGCAGCACCGAAATACACGATGGGCCACTCCGGACAGTTTTCCGCCAGGATCAGCACCCGATCCCCGGTCTTGAGTCCCAGGGTCCGCAGCATTCCGCCAAATTGCCGGGTTCTCAGCCCCCATTCCCCATAGGTGATCCGGCGGAAGGTATGACCATCCCGGTATAGGGCAAAGGCAAGCCGGTTTCTGAAGTGCGCCGCAGCCTTTTGGCTGAGGGCGCCGAGGGTTAAACGCTCCAAGTCTATCATGCCCCTATTGACATGTCCGCCTTCATAAGGTTGCACTTAGGATAGAACCAGTGCATTACTGCGGAGATGATTTTACCCCTCCACCGCTTCTTCTGGTAGGCTCCCCGCAAGGGCGCGCTGGGTGTATCCGGTCTCTGGATTGGTTTGGATGGCTAAAGGTCCCGGGGGTTCAGCAGCTTATATCCGTCTGACCGCTTTGAAGAGCGTTTCCCGGTTTATTTCATACCAAATGGGCCGGCCATGGGGACAGCGGGGAACCGCTAGTTTTAAGGCTGCCTCCCCCAAGGCAAGCGCGGTACTCTCATCCAAATAATCCCCTTCCTTGATGGCATGGTGGCAGATCAGGGTAGCGGCCCAGTGTTCGGCCAGGTTTTCCCCGGCGGTCTTGAGGTTCAAGATTTCCTTTATCGTTGCGGTATCTCCCAGACGCCATGCCACCGGCAGGGCTTCAATACGCCAGGTCCCGTTATCCGCTTTAATGATCACCCCAAGCCGAGCCAGATCCGCCTGGTGTTGTGCAATGAATCGGTCATCTTCTTCACATTCCGTAACAAAGGGGATGGCCACCAGCAGCTCTTGGGTGGGGATGGGCTTGGAGAGCAGCTCGTCAAAGAGAATCCGTTCATGGGCAGCATGCTGATCGATCACGAAGAGCTTGTCCCCATGTTCCACCAGAATGAATAGACCGAAGGCCCGGCCCACATAGCGCACGGCATAGGCAGGACTGGTTTCCGCTACTTCCTGGGGAAGGGTTGATTCCGCCAGGGCTTCCAAGGCCAGATCAGCGGCTTTGGGCGAAGGGGAGTGCACCAGGGGTTTTGCCCAATCAGGCTGACCGCCGAATTCCCATGATGCATCCTGCTCCGGGGAGGTGTCTTCGGCTTCTAACCAGGGGGCTGGTCCTTCCGGGACCGGAGGAGGCTCGGTTTGCGTATAGGCCGCCTCGGGCATAAGCCATTGCTTTCCTGCGGAAAGGTTCAGGTGATGTACGAAGTCCCGGATCCCCTGGGTTACCGCATGGTGTATGGCCCCGGCATCGGCAAACCGGACTTCCCGTTTTGCCGGATGGATGTTGAAATCCGCCAAGGCAGGATTAATGTTCACATAAATCGCCCCTACTGGATGGGCATTGTTGGGGAACCAGCCCTGGACCCCGTATTCCAAGGCTTGCAACAGGGAATACTCCTGGATCCGCCGGCCATTGGCAAAGACATACTGCTGCCGCCGGTCATTGCGGGATAATGCAGGGCCGCCAAGCACAATCGTTACCGAGAAGCCGGTTCCGGTGACGTTAATTTCATGGAGAAAGGGGGCTTCGATCCGCTTCACTAAGAGGGCGGCGAAGCGTTCCTTCAGGTTGGACGCATTCGGGAGAAAGAGCTTGAGCTTACCATCTTGGGTAAAACTGAATTTAATGTTCGGGAATGCCAGGGCCTTGTCGATGAAGGCCTGTTTGCATAGGTTCCCCTCACTCCAGTCTCGCCGGAGGAACCGTTTTCGCACGGGAATCGTATCAAAAATGCCCAAGGCCCGGACGCTGGTTCCCCGGACCCGCCGGACTTGTTCGAGCTGGGGCTCGGTTGCGTCCCCCGGCCCGACCGTCAGGTGCCAGGCTTCCCGGCCATCCACGCTCGTAAGGATCTCCAGGTGTGCCACCGCAGCGGCGGCAGCCAGGGCCTCTCCACGAAACCCCAAGGTTTTGGCCCGGTCTAGGTCATCCATAGAACGGATCTTACTGGTAGCATGGGTATGCCAACAGAGGGAGAGATCCTCATAGGTCATACCCACACCGTCATCGATCACCTCGATACGGCGGCTTCCCCCCTCCTCGATAGCCACTTCAATGAGCGTACTCTTGGCATCAATAGCATTGTCGAGCAGTTCCCGAACCAACGCCGCAGGCCGGTCGATCACCTCTCCTGCGGCTATCTTGCGGGCCTCTTCAGGGGGGAGGACCAGAATCTGCCTGGCGCTCGTCTCCTGGGTCGAATTATACGCTTGAACCATAGATCAGTCTCCTGTACCAAAAAGCCCCAACTCCGGCGTTTCAGCGGCCTGAGCTTCGGGACCGTTCATTAATATCTCGATCCTGGTTTCCACCTGTTCCAAATCCTTTTCCAGGGCTTGAGCCAGTTTAATCCCCGCTTCAAACGCCGTGAGCGCCTCATCTAAGGGAATATCTGGTTTCCGTATCTTCTCTCCCAAGGCTTCTAATCGTTCCAGCCGTGCCTCAAAGTTCTTCATGCTTCCTCCGTTGCTCTGCTTCACTCGTATACTGTACGTGCTCTTTATGGCTCCATCTGAACCGCTTGGGTCTGTGCGGTGATGATACCCTCCAGGGGCCGGATGATGAGCTGTTCTCCCACCGTAAGTTCACCGGCACGACGTACCGGTTTCCCGGTTGCCTCCCGGAGAACCACCGAAAAGCCCCGTTCCAGAATTGCCCGAGGACTCCCCGCTTCAAGACTCCGCTGGGCCAGCTCCACCCGGCGGCGGAGCTGGCGTATCCGTTCCCTGGTGACCTCGAGGAGTTCTTCCTTCGCGTCGTCAAACCGGACGAGTCGGGGCTGGAGTATGGTCCGGAACCGGTATTCCAGGTCATCCCGTTTAAAGGGCTTGGCCAAGAGCCGGATCTTTTCAAGCCGGGCCTGCATGGTACGGTACAGGGTATCCCCCATGGTACGGATCTGGTTCCGGGTTTCCGCCCGGCTGGCGCTGACCAGTTCTGCGGCAGCCGAGGGGGTCGGCGCTCGGAGGTCCGCGGCAAAATCACTCAAGGCCCAGTCTATTTCATGGCCCACCGCGCTTACCACGGGGATCCGCGAGGCCGCTACTGCCCGGACCACCGCTTCCTCTGAAAAGGGGAGCAGGTCTTCCAGGGAGCCTCCTCCCCGGCCCAGGATGAGCACATCCGCCATATTCCAGGCGTTGGCCTGTTCAATGCGTCGAGCGATGAGCGGGGCCGCCTCGTTGCCTTGAACCAGGGTAGGGAAGATGATCACCCGAATTCCCGCAGCCCGGCGCTGCAGGATGTTGAGGATATCCCGTACCGCTGCGCCGGTTGGGGAACTCACCACCCCAACCACCGCAGGAAACCGAGGTATGGGTTTCTTCCGGTCCTGGTCAAAAAGCCCTTCTGCGGCAAGCGCGCGCTTCCGCTTTTCCAGGAGCAGCAAGATATCCCCTGTACCGGCTAGTTCCAGTTCTTCGCAGATGAGTTGATAGGTCCCCCGCTGGCTATAGACTGAAAGGCCCCCCCGGATCCGCAGGAGCATACCATCCCGAGGTTCAAAGGAAAGGTACCGCAGGCGATTTTTGAATAGCACCGCGGCAATCGCTGCCCCCGCATCCTTGAGGGTAAAGTAGGCGTGTCCGGTACTGGAAGGACGGTAGTTGGATACCTCCCCTTCAACCGTCACCGACGCAAAGGTCCCTTCAAGGTTTGCCCGTATGAGCGCGGTCAGCTCTGAAACCGAAAGTTTGTGTGCCCTATCCATAGCGTTTTTACTATACCACATAACCCCAGACAGCGCAATGGAACCGAAGAAACCCTCATGGCAACGGCACTTACTTTTCTCATTTATGGTAGAATAAGGAAATGCTTCACCCGAGACCCGTGGTACAGAAATGCTTAATTTCTTATAAAACAAATATGTATGGAAATGGGTATAGCGTATCGGTGGATGCTCGTCCGACTTGCTCTGATGCGTGTTTGGTTCACCGCATGGTAGCGGATTGACGACGCCGCAGAAACAACGCTTCCGATACTATGCCCTATCTTTTTCGTTCTAAAAATGTTACCAGTAACCGTTCGCGTAGCAGAGGGGTATAGGATGCTGCTATGCCGGACGTAAACGCCCATCTCCGCGCCCTGTTGCTACGGCGGCTTCCCCGCTCCCTAATGAAAATCCCCCCACCGAGTGCCGGTTTCCACGCTCACCCGGAGGGGCACCTTGAGGGTAACTGCGGCCTCCATCTCCTGCTGAACCACCTGCGCGGTCTCTGCGGCCTGAGCCTGGGGAACCTCTAGGATAAGCTCATCATGGACCTGTAAGAGCAGTCGGGCTGGGCTGTTTTCAGCGGTAAGCCGAGTGTCTAGGTTCAGCATGGCGGTTTTAACGATGTCCGCTGCAGAACCCTGAATAGGGGTATTCACCGCCTCCCGTTCCGCTGCGGCCTTTTCAGTCTTGTTCCGGGAATTAATGGCAGGAATAGCCCTCCGTCGGCCAAAGATAGTGGAGGCATACCCCGATTCCTCGGCTTTTTGGATGAGTTCGTCGATGAAGCGGCGAATTCCCGAATAGGTTTTGAAGTAGGCTTCGATAAACGCCGCCGCATTACTGCGGCTTATCCCCAATGCGTTGGCAAGCCTGAAGGCGCTCATGCCGTACATCACCCCAAAGTTGATGGTCTTGGCAATGCGCCGCTGATCCCCCTGCACCTGGGTTTCATCAATGCCGAAGATGAGCGCCGCGGTCCGGACATGTACATCCTTGCCTTCCTGGAAAGCCGCGATGAGGTTTGCATCTTCCGATAGATGGGCCAGGACCACCAACTCTATTTGGCTGTAGTCTGCGGAGATGAGTACCTTCCCTGGCCCCGCGATAAAAGCCTCTCGGATCCGCCGACCCTCCTCATCCCGGATGGGGATGTTTTGTAAATTCGGGTCCCGGCTGGAAAGACGGCCCGTTACCGTACCGGTCTGGATGAAGTTAGTGTGCAGCCGGCTCTGGTCATCGGCCATATCCGCCAGGGTATCCACATAGGTGGACTTGAGCTTTGCCAAGGTCCGGTGACGCAGAATTATGGCGGGGACGGGATCCTCCCGGGCCAGCTCTTCTAGTACCTCCACATCCGTGGAATACCCGGTCTTGGTCTTCTTCCCGGGCGTGAGCTTCCGTTCGGTAAAGAGTACTTCCTGCAGTTGTTTGGGAGAAGCCAAGTTGAACGTATGCCCCACCAGTTTATAGGTTTCATCCTGGATCTGCTGAAGCTCGGCGGCTAACTCAATGCCGTATGCTCGGAGCACCGCTTTTTCAATCTGTATACCTACCCCTTCCATTTCCGCCAGAACCGGGAGCAGTGGCATTTCCAGTTTTCCGAAAAGCCGGAGGGATGCTTCATGGTTTTGCAGCCTCGGCTCCAGCAGCCGCTTCAGCCGCAGGCAAAGGTCCGCATCTTCTGAGGCATACCGGACCGCGGTGTCCAGAGATACCGCATCAAAGGTACTGCCCTTGGGGACGATGTCTTTATAGGCCGTGGGCTTGTACTCAAAATGAAAGACCGCTAAAGAATCCAGGGAATAGTTCTTTCGCTCAGGATACACCAGCCAGGCAGCCACCATGGTATCCCAGATCCTGCACCGCCACCGGGGTATGCCCCAGGCCCGGGAGACTTCGTAGTCGTATTTGGCGTTATGGGCGATGATGGTCATAGCCGGGTCCGCAAACAGCGGGGCGAGCCTATCCCGCACCTGCTCAGGGGGGAGAAAGGGAGCGGTCCCCTCATGGGAAGCAACCGGCGCATAGACCGCTTCCTTGGGCTTGAGGGCTAAGGATATCCCCACTGGCCGGGCATGCCAGGCATCGAGGGAATCGGTTTCAAAATCCAGCGCCAGAAAGCCCTGGTCCTGAGCCTTCTGTAGCAGGGCTTCAAGCTCAGCTAAGTTCAGTATGGTCCTATAGGTTCCCTCACCCAACAGGGCCGGATCCACCGGAACCTGCTCCTCCTGCTGCACCGGCCCTGACCCTAGTTCCTTGCTTGGCGCGGTATGTTCTGGAATCGGTTCATATCCCACACGAGACTCATCGGTGCTAATCGAAGGGTCCAGGGCTTTGGCGCTTTGCCGTATCCCTTCCCTAAGGAGCACCCGGGCCCCGGCGGAACGGTTCAGATGTTCCACCGAAAGATCGTCAATAGTAAGCTCTTCGGTCCCTGCAGGATTGAGCGACAGAGGAACGTGATACTCCAGGGTAATGAGGGATTTGGAAAAATACGCCATGTCTTTCCCTTGGGCAAGTTTTTTACCGGTTGCTCCCTCAATACCCGCAAGATTTTTGTAAATTGCATCCAAAGAACCGTACCGGGTCATGAGTTTTACCGCGGTCTTTTCGCCGATTCCTATAACCCCGGGTACGTTGTCAGAACTGTCCCCCGTAAGGGAGAGCAGGTCCAGCACCTTGTCCGGGGATACGCCCCATTGGGCCTTTACCTCTGCAGGGCCTACCAGTTCGTAAGGGATGCTCCCTCCGGATACCGCGGTTTTCCCTGGCCGTAGCTCATAGATACCCGTTCCAACCAGTTGGAGCAGATCTTTATCTCCCGAAAGGATGTAACAGTGCCGATTTTCCGCCTCGCATTTTCGAGCCAGGGTCGCGATGATATCGTCCGCCTCGTAGCCGTCTACCCGGAGGACCGGGATCCCCAGACTTACCAGAACTTCTTCTATGAGGTGGACCTGATCATGGAGATCCTCCGGGGCTTTCTGCCGCGTGGCCTTGTATTCCTGGTAGATCTTGTGCCTGAAGGTGGGGGTCCGGGAGTCGAATACCGCTGCCAAACGAAGGGGCGTCTGGGGGGTATCCAGGAGCGTTCCTGTTTTGTCCGCAACCGGGGCCCCTTCATCCAGGAGACTCACCACGGTCCGGGCAAAACCTGCCAGGGCTGAAATATTCCGGCCCGCACTGTTGCGCAAAGGCCGGTTTACAAACGCAAAATAGAAACGATAGATAAAACCATACGCATCTATGAGATACAAGGGCGGTTTATCCTGCCCGGTGTTTTTTGATAGCATCACTCCGTTCTCTTTCAATTGTCTCTTCGGAAAACGGTGTCTTTACAGCCGTATATCAATAACCGAAGGAATCCCCGCGATGGCATATACCGGCGCTCTTCTCAGGGGGCTTGCCTGGATAGTCTGTATCTGGGAACGAAGCGCGGCCATCCGGTTCACCAGTAATTCCCGGTTTCGTTTCGATTTGAGCACAACCTCGTTTTTACGGGCTTCCAGGGCGGATCGCAGGCTGGTAATACCGTTTCCTTCGGCTGCATAAGCGGTATGGTAGAGCTTTTCCAGAGGAAGGACCACTTTTTGGATAGATAAAAGTTCTGCTCCAATTTTTTCTTCCAGTTCCACATAGCAGAGAATATCCTCACCCCTGCCTGCTTCTATCGCCTCTTGCTGCTTATCCAGAACCGCCAGATACCGACAAAACCGAGTTTCTTGGGCGGTAAAGAGCTCCTGGAGACGGTTCACCAGGGCCTGCTCCGTGCCCTTTTGTTCGTGCCGCCGCAATACCCCAATCATACGGTCCTACCCGGCAATGTTGACGCCGCTCCGGGGCTGGGGGCCTTCAACAAAGGACGTTTTGGTGATCACTTCACCCCAAGCTCCCCGCAGGTCGTTGATCATATCCCGAATACCGGTGACCCGCTGCAGGTCCAAGGCAATATTCGCCTCTAACAGCTCCTGGTTAAACCAACCGTATAGCGAAAAGAGGTTCTTCGCGATCTCCCCACCCTGCTCAAAATCCAGGGATACCATCAGTTCGGATATGATCTCTTGGGTTTTGATGATGGATCTACCTATCTGTTCGATTCTGCCGGGGTTTTTCTCCTGGCTATACTGCTCTAAAAGCGCTACACTCTGGTCCAGATGTTTCATCGCCTCATTATAGAGCATGATGATGAGCTGTCCCTGACCGGCGGTCTTGATCTTGGTCTCCCGATATACGGATAATGCATTCGCATTGCTGTTTGTCAAAATAGTCCCCTTCATACTTATATACTATATCGAAAATAGACCTGTATCGAAAAGAATACACAGGTATTTCTTTTCTTACAATATCGGCAGGTTATTTTTTATAATAACGTATTTTTCTATACTTATTGAGCGATCCGATTGAGCGATCCGAAGGGCCGCTCTTGTTTCTGACGCAAGAATCCGAGTAGTATATCCTATAACCATAGTACCATGAATACTAACATAGATCAGGGTTTTACTATAGCGGATAAGACCTATACGGCCCGCCAGGTGCTCACCATCGCGGAATTGGGGACTTCCCACGGGGCGGATCCGGTAAAGGCCCGGGAACTCATCGACGCGGCCGCGGAAGCCGGCGCGGACTGCATCAAATTCCAAATGGTGTATGCCGATGAAATCCTCCACCCCAATACCGGGGAAGTGGCCTTACCCGGAGGCGCTATCAGGCTCTACGAGCGGTTTAAGCAATTAGAGGTCGATCCCGATTTCTTTGCGGATATGAAGGCCTATGTGGAGTCCCGGGGGCTTTTATTTCTCTGTACCCCTTTCGGCATAAGGAGCGCCCGGGAGGTACGGGCTCTGAAGCCCCAGGTGATCAAGATCGCCTCCCCGGAACTGAACCATACGAAACTGCTCAGGGAAATCGTTTCCTATCAGACGCCGGTTTTTCTTTCCACCGGGGTTTCAAAACTCGGGGACATTGAAGCGGCCCTGGGGATCCTTGCGACGGAAAGCGTACCGGTTTGCCTCCTCCACTGTGTTACATCCTATCCTGCGCCGGTAACCGAGTACAACCTCCGCATTCTTACAAGCTTGGCTGCGGTATTCGGCCTTCCGGTGGGCCTGAGCGACCATAGCCTCGATCCGGAGCTGGTCCCGGTCTTGGGGATCGCTATGGGTGCATGCGCCGTAGAAAAACACTTCTGCCTGTCCAGAAGGGATTCGGGCCTGGATGACCCTATCGCGCTACCCCCCGCTGATTTTGAACGGATGGTCCGGGCTATACGCCAGGCATCGACCCGAGACCCGGAAGCCCTTATCGAGGCGGTTTCCCAGGAGCGAGGGGCCGCATTAGTCCAAACCATCTTGGGAGATGGGGTAAAACGTCTGGCCCCTTCGGAGGCGGCGTATTATGAGCGGACCAATCGGTCTTTGCATGCCCTCCGGGATATTCAGGAAGGGGAGCGGATCACTGCGGATATGGTTGCGGCCCTGCGTACGGAAAAGCTGCTCCGCCCTGGCCTCCCCCCGTCATGGGAAACAAAAATCATCGGCCGAATATCCCGGGCTTTTATTCCCGCAGGAGAAGGGATCCGCTTTGAGGATATATAGGTTTCCTTAATACCGCATTGATTGCCTTTGAAAACAATCCTAAACCACAAAACCAGTCTCCTTCCCCCGCGCCTTGATTCCGAACATCACGGAACTCGTAGCCGTAGGATTGAGCGTCTCCAGTATCCCCGGAACTATCGGGGATACTGGAGAGCGCTACCATAACAGGATCGCTTCTTTCCCGGTCTGCGCGGTCCAGGCTCGGTATCCGCCCTTTTGCATGTTATGCAACCTCGTAACCAGCTTCGACCACCGCTGCTTTCAAGGTCTCTACGCTTACTGCGTCCCCATGTTCCACCTGGGCGGAGTGTTCTTTGAGGCTGACTTTGGCTGACCCGACGCCGCTAATCCCTTCTAGGGCTGCTTTTACATGGTTCACGCAATGTTCACAGGACATTCCTTGGATTTTGAGGGTTGTTTTCATGGCTTACTCCTTATATAAGGTAGTATAGCAAAATGCGCTGAAATTACTCTACCCCTGTTTCTGTTTAAGGGCTGAAACTGCACCAGTGGCAGCCAAAAAATCAGCCTTATTCCCCGCATTTTTTCTATGCGTTTATCCTGGGCTTGTACTGTACCGTAACCGGCCCGATCATGTTCCGCTCGGCCTCACCGGTTCCAAAGTAACGGGCCTGCGCCTGGATTTCTACCGGACCGCCGCCGATTTCCACCTGCGCCTGGTACACAACCCGGTTTTCTCCCCGAAGGGTGGCCTCCACATAGACCTGATAGATTCCCGGAGGAACCGGTACGCGCTTTTGGTCTGTGCCGTCCCATTGGTACCGCAGAATCCCTGCCAGGGGGGTTGCGGCGGTAAAAGCGTCTATCTGGGCCTTGTTCATGCGGGCAAGCCCGGATTGCTTGACCCATTGGGGTATTGACTGGGGCCGCCTCTCCCAACCACCCTGCGCGGTAAACCGGGTGGCGTAAATGGTTTTGATTACCTGGCCCTGGGCGTCTTCAACCCAGATGGCGAATTGGTTACTACCTGACCCCGGCTGTTTAGCATAAGAAAACCGTATCTCCACGTTTCCGGAGGATTGAGCGGCAAGCCCGCTCAGGGAAAGCGCTAAAAAAGGTGCCAGAAAATAACCGGATTTGATCATACCCACTCCTTGTGTAGCATAATGATTCTCTTTCTATGCGATAATGGCAGGGAAATTCATCAATCACCCTCTGCCTGCTCTTCACAATCCGGTTGACTTGCAACATACGGTTTAAAAAAAGCATTACAGAGCGGATTTTTCTATAATAACCCCGCTTACCAAGGACGTTTTCAGTACCGTTACATCACAGCCACAGTTCATAACCAAGCATTACATTGAAACCCTGGCGTTTAAATAAACTACCCTTGACGTCTTTGAGGGTGACTGAGTTGAAGTCATACTTATACCGTCCATCAATGGCAAAATAACCCGGTCCTACTTTGAATCCCATGGA